>JBDSEC010000569.1:0-4792 GCA_039920205.1 Pyrinomonadaceae bacterium | reverse complement strand
AGTGACAATCGCTATAATGCCGGTGATGTTTTAGTGATATTGTCCGGAACCGATATCCACTTTCACGGGATGATCAACCAGATCGCGGATGGATGGGCGACCGCTTCGGACAATCGAGGCTCGCTTTTACCCGCAACGGTACAATAAGCTCGTTGCCCTAGGTTGGTAGTACCGCCTTTCAGGCGGGTATTTGAATTGATGGCGAGAGAAGAATCTAACGCTCCCGGTTCTGACAAGAGAGGAACCCGTCGCTACTGCTTCCGGTTCTGACAAGAGAAGAACCCGCCTAAAGGCGGTACTACCAACCCTTCGAAACTAAATGGTTACCGCACCATCATGACCCAAAGGTGAGATGATCAGGAGTAATGCTCCGTTGATGGTCGAGACGAACGAATGCATCGTGTCGCGCATTAGCGAGATGTAATCGCCGGCGTTCATCGAGATGTTATCATCGTAAATGTCACCCGATATCACGTAGCATTCCTCGCCGCCATCATGATAATGACGCGGTATGCGCGCGCCCGCCTCCAACTTTACTAAAGTGGTAATGGTGTCACGGCTTTTATCTTTGTATAGCACCTTGACCTGAACGCCTGGTTCCATCTCCTGCCAAATGCCTTCGCTTGCGCGCACGACCCAACGGTCTGTTGCAGCCGAGGAACTTGCCGCCTCAGCGACATCCTGTTCGCCCAAACTACTCAACAAGCGTTGGCGCAGGCCAGCCGGCGGAGCGGTAAGCGGAACATTCAACGCCAACGCATCGACTACCGACCGGAAGGCGCGAACTTCACGGGCTGCGTTGGGGTTGACCGCGGCAAGCTGGGCAAAGGCAGTGGTTTCCTCGGGCTCCAAAGCGCCCAGGGCGAATGCCGCTGCCGGTTCCGTCAGATCGTCTGGGCCAAATACTTCTTCCATGATTACCCCTCGTACGTCGCGCGTAAAAGACCGCGCAGTTTGATCATTCCTAGCCGGGTTCGGGTTTTTACCGTACCCAATGGTTGATTCAATCGTTCGGCAATTTCACTTTGGCTTAGTCCACTGTAGTAGGCCAACTCCAAAACTTGCCGCTGGTCAGGAGTCAATTCATTCAACGCGCGTTTAACGATCACCCGCAATTCCGCCGCCGCCGCATCGGCCTCGACATCATCAGATGCCGCATGTTGAAAGGCCGTTTCTAACGGTTCTTCGCGACGCAGGTCCTGTCGCCCGGCTCGGAGCCGATCCAAGGCCCGGCTACGTGCGATCGTGGTCATCCAAGCCAGCGGTCCGCCGCGGGTTTCGTCATAGCGCCCCGCTTGCCGCCAAACCTGCTTGTAAACATCCAGCGTGACCTCTTCGGCCGTCGCGGCATCGGTCACGATCCGGATCACCAGGCTGTAGATCAGCCGGCTGGTCGTATCGTACAACTCGCCCAACGCGTCCTCGCTACCGCTGGCGACACGAACTACAAGCGCCGCCAATTTTTCATTCCGGACGCGGATCTCAACCATATTTGGAGGAGTTTTCGCTTCTCCCACTTCCTGCATACAGTACGTAAGTCGTGAGCCGATCGGATCTCGACGGCCAAAAAAAATAGATTCTCAAATTGGGCCGGTCACGCCAGGAGGCCGGCGAATGGGCCAAAAGGATTTCAACGGCACCAACGTACTACACATCCGGCTAGGTATTCAAGAGCCAGAGGAATTGAGGAATTGATTGATTGGGTGATTGGGTCATTGGGTCATTGAGTCATTGTTTGTTCGCGTAGTGATTTGATTTCAAAGAATCGCTTTTGGCAGTTGCAATAAGCCCTCGACCAATTGCCGCAATGACCCAGTGACCCAATCACCCAATCACCCAATCACCCAATCACCCAATCACCCAATCACCCAATTCTTCAGTATTTCACCCGAACCCGATAGGTCAGTATCGACTCGCCGTCCTTGGCCACGGGCACACGGAACTGCGCCGCGTCGGAAGCCGTCTTTATGGCTTTGAAACTGGACGCCATGATCTTCCATTCACCGCCGATCGGTTCGTTCACAATGATCGTGATCGGGCTGTCCTTATGGTTCCGGAGTTTGATCTCGTAGGTGTATTCATAAGTATCCGATGAGATGATCTTGTAATCGATCTGCTTACGGGCCGAGACCACGTCGAAAGCATCGCCGACCTTGATGCGCACATCTTCGTCCTTTGGCGTATGGTCGATCCGGTCTTCGCCGATGAATTGTTGTCCGCCTTGTGGATCCTTCTTGTAAAGCCGCACGATACCCGCGGGTAGCGGCAGACCAAGTTGGTTCGACTGCGCGTTGGCGAATTGAACAAACACACCAACCTTATCCTTGATCGGCGAACCGGGCGAGATCTCGGACCGGTAGTAACTTTCTTGTCCGTTCACGACGAATTCCTTGGTAACCGAGAACCCGGACGCTTCCATCAAAGTGATCTGCTTGGTTTCCAATTCACGAATGGTGGCCGGCCGCGACATGGTGTAAAGATGATATTCAAAGAAAGCTTGCTCGCTGAATTGCGACTCGCTCTTGCCGGCCGCCCGATCCGCCAAACGCAATTCATCCATATCACGTTGTTCGTTAACGCGATTCAAGTTGCCGGCGACCAGTTGCAATCGCGCATTGGAATAGGTGACGCCGCTTTGATTGGTTAACGTTACCCAGCCCTGTAGGTCGCCACTGGTATCGTCGGCGTTTAGCACTAAAACGTAGTCAGCGCGCCAATTCAACCCGCCCGTAAGATAGCTGGCCTCCAGGGTTTGGGGTCCGGTGAAAGTATTGTTCAGTTCCCAAAGCAAGGTCGGCGACGCGACCAGATTGTCGGGCAGTTCGGGAAACCGCATCTCGGCGATGTTGCTCGGGTTGATGACGATCTGCCCGTTGATCCGCCAAACCTGGCCGCCATTGTTAGCCAGCAAGGTCGCGCGCGTCGGCGTCAATTTCGTCGAGCTGTTTTCGTAATTACTCAATACCAAGATCACCTCGCGACCGACATATTTGTCCAGTAGCTTAGCGGGATTGAGCAGGTCATATTGATAATTCTGCTCTAAGATCGACAGGTCTTTCGGCGCAGTCAACGACGAAAGATGGACCGTTTCGGGTCGGATCAACGCCGCTACATCGGCAAAGTTCAGGCCGATATCACCGGTACGCAAGTTTACTTCGCGCGTTTCGCGCACCAGCCCGATATTGGAATTGTAAACGGTAATATTCACCGAGCGCCGGTCCTGAGCGGTGGTGATTTGCGGTCCGGTTTGACCCAGGGCATTAGCCACGAAGCAAAAAAGCACAGCTATAGCGGAAAGGATAGTCGTTCTCATGATACAAATCTTCCTTCGAAAAAAAGGGTGGCCGCTGCGGCAACGGCCGGCATACTGGTGCCGAACGTCGCCACAGCGGGGGCGAGTTAGGTGTCAGTTAGTGAAACGCTGCGGTCCCAGATAGCTGACGATCTCTAACTTAGACAACGCCGCCAGCTTATCGATGGCAATGCGCCCGATCAGCATCCTCGAGGTCTTGGGATCTAGCACGATCTCGAAACCAAGTTTCTGCAACTGGGCCAACGCCTCGGGGGTCTTGTTGGTGAGCCATAGCTGGATCTCGGCCTTGCCGTCACGCACGAATTTAACTTCGTTCGCGCCGGGTGTTGTCGACTTGGCCTGCAACCGTTCGATCAACGCGACCAACCAAACATGCGCTTTGGCCTCCAGTTCCTGATGCTGCTTTTCGGCTGGCGTCAACGCTCGCGGCTTGACCGGTTCAGCCTCGTCAACGTCGATCGTTTTTTCAGAAGCGACCTTCTTAGCGTCGATGCTGGTTGTGCCTCTATCCCCACGCTGTTTCACCTTCACCGGCTGGTTGCGGCTTCGCGTGTTGTTTACGCGGCCAAGGGTTCCGCCGCCGCCATACCCGGTTGCTGCTGGGCCGATCGTTGTAGGTGCCGGTGAATTTTCCTCTTTATCGCCAAAGATACCTTCGCGGCTGACACCGTCGGGCAGTTCTACCGGAACGTCAATCCGGCGCGGTATTCCACCATCCGTCACCACCATCTCTTCGACCGCGACGAACGAAGTGAATTGGGTCAATAAGCGATATTCCAACCCAAGTTGTGTGATCGTTTCCTTGACTTCGGGTTTTGCCGTTCCGTTTTGGATACCGGCGTAATCCTGGGCCATCAGATCATCGACCCGTTGACGCGCCCACAGCGTCGAGAGCACCGCGTTCTGCGGTTGATCACCACTGAAATCGACCGGTATTTCACGCACGACCTGGCGCCCTGCTTGGTGACCGATCAGCTTGATGGTGCCTTTGCCTTCGCGGGTGTAGCGCCCGGTCAGGATCACTGGCTTGGCGCCGAAAAGATCCGTAATGCGCTTGGGATAAACATCCGCCACGGCCAGGCCGTTCCAATCGATCGAGATGTCAGTTAACAGGGGATTGCGAATGCGTTCGTGGAAACGTTTTGCTGCCGCCGAACCGTCGTCGGTCAGTGACACATATTCGACTTCGCCACGCCCCTCTTCGGCCATCTTGTCCAAAAGATAGCGGTTGACGGAGCTGCCGATACCAAAAGAAAAGATGCGGGCGTTCGGATGCTTTTGGATCTCGCCGAGGATTTCCATATCGTTTCCGACATAACCATCGGTCATGAAACAGACGATACGCACATGGTCTTGCGCGTCTGACGGCTCTAGGGCGGCGCGGATGGCCTTCATCATTTCCGTGCCACCGCCGCCTTCGCGTGATTCGAGGAACTTTTGCGCTTTGGACAAGTTTTCTTTGGTCGCCGGTACGGGTTT
>JBDSEC010000568.1:0-3317 GCA_039920205.1 Pyrinomonadaceae bacterium | reverse complement strand
CCGGAACGATGTAGAGTTTCGGCGCTCCCGGCGTTATTAGATTCATATAGGCGATCAATTTACCGTCAGGCGAAACGGCCGGTTGCACGGCCGGGTAATCGGTAATGCGAACCGGTTCGCCGCCCTGAGACGCCACCTTCCACAAGGACCATTTATCGCGGGGTAAAGTGTAAAAGACCCAGTTTCCATCACCTGAATAGCAGGGAAACATGCCATATGCAGTTAATTGCCGCCGCTTGCCGCCGTCTAGATCGACCTTCCAGATCCCCTCGCTGGGTACGCCGAAGGCAACGCTTCGGCCATCGGGCGAAACCATCGGGTTCAACTCGTCCGACCCATCATTGGTCACCTGCTTTTTATTGCTGCCGTCGGGATCCATGATCCATAGATCGGGGGCGCCGCCGGCGTCCGACGAATAAACGATCTTGCCGTCGGGAGCGGCGGTGAGACTAATGTTTCCGCCGATCGAATCGAAGGTTAGCTGCCGATCTTCGCGCGGTTCCTTGCTCAGATCCAGCACGTGAAAGTTTATTTGCGGATGTTCCTGGACCGCCACCAGGGTGTCGGAGTCTGTCGTCAAACTCACCGCACGATAGAAATTCAGGTCGTTATAGATCTTCGTCGGCGCGCCATCCGGGTACGTAACGTGCCATATTTGACCGTTTGCGCACATAATGAACCCCGTTCCGTCCGGCATCCAGTCTAGCGACCGGACCTTGTCCCAGGTACGTACCGTAATGGGTGTTTGGCGTCCGTTGGAGACGCGCACGGCGATGGGCAATTGCTTTCCAAACAGTCCGTTATCGCCGCCGGAACAGACAATAATTGCCCCGTCGGGCGACCAGTCACAACCGCCGATCGTGAATGACTCGGGCGGTTTGCGGTTTGCGAGTATTTGCGGTTCGCCCGAGCCGTCGGCGCTAGCCAGCACCAGACGGCTGCCGAGCCCGTCACCGGTTCCGCGCCGCACAAAAGCCAGGCGCTTGCCGTCGGGCGAAAAGGTAACATTGGTGTCCACCTCTTCCCACAACTTGCGGGTCGCGCCGCCGAACGTCCCCGTTTGATAGAGCACCCGGTTTTGAACGTAATACACATAATTACCATCGGGCGAAAAAGTCACTCCAGCGAATGCGTCCGCGGAAGGCTTCACGATCTGCACGCCCTTTAGAACCGCCACCTGCCGAACCCAAAGGCTATCTTGTCCGCCTTCAAAGATCGTGTAAGCAAAATATTTGCCGTCCGGCGAAACCGCCACATACCCCGCATTACCGTCGGTAGTCAGGTTCTTTATGATGGAGACGGACTTAAATGGCGACTTGGGAGGCCGGAGGTAATACAAATAGATCCCGAACGCAATGCCGCCTCCCACCAGAACGATCGTCGCGATGGCTATTGCAGTCGCAAGTTTGCGTCGTTTCAGTGCAGCAAACATGCCGCTGATCTTCGGCGGCCCGTGCGGCGCGGCCTCGGTTTCGGTTTCCTCAATTACTAAGTGAACGCCGGTGGTTTCTTCCGAATAGATCTGCCCGTTCGATCCATTCTCATTAACCTCCGGATCAAATACATAGCCCCGCCGCGGAACGGTCTTGATGAGCCGCTGGGCTTCGTCGCCGAGCGCGTCACGCACATCCTTGATACATTTCACCAACGAATCGTCGGTAACGGATGAATCGGCCCAAATTGCATCAAATAGTTCTTCTTTGGTAACCAGGCGTCCGCCGTTTTCGACTAGGTATTTAAGGACGCCAAATGATTTGGGACGCAGTTTTATCTCGTTCGACCCACGTACGAGAGATTCACGGGTGACATCGAGCGAAAACTCGTCGAATGAATAGATCCGATGGGTTAGCTTCTGCATTTGAAGCCTCGATCAAGCGTCTAAAATTAGCGATCAGGTTGAACAAGTGACGAATAAGATCTGAAGGTTCTTCGCTCACCCTCATCCGCTTATTCGCAGCTTCGCCCGCAAAATGGATCGGTGAACTTCGCGGCAGATTAACACCAAAGTTAAATTTCGTCCAACTTTCCCCAACATTTCCGCGCAATTTCCCCACTCTTTCGTTACATCCCGATGTCCTTAGGGTTAAGTTGCGACCCACCGAAAGAGGTCACGCCTCACCGGTAATCAAATTTAAGGAGAAGATCCATGAAGCTCAAGAGATCCGTAATTACGCTTTCGGCATTGATCGTGCTGGCGATTCTGCCGAATTTCACCTACGCGCAGAACAACGCTTTTAGCGGTGTCCAGAATATGGGCGCGACGCTTAACTCGGCGGGCAATGACACGAACCCCGTCATTTCGCCTGCCGGTTTGAGTCTCTATTTTTCGAGCGACCGCCCGGGCGGACAAGGCGGAAGGGATATTTACGTGTCGCAGCGCCTGACGCTTAATTCGGCCTGGGGTACGCCGCAAAATTTGGGCGCTCCCCTCAATAGTGCCAATGATGACAATATCACCGGAATTTCGCTCGACGGGCGTACTGCGTTGATCACCAGCGATCGTACGGGTGCGGGCGGTCTGGGCGGCCTTGACCTTTACCTTTCGACGCGGCCGAACGCGAACAATGATTTCGGTTGGACTACGCCTGTCAATCTCGGCGCGGCGATCAACTCGCCTTTCCAAGATATAACCGGGGACTTTTTTGAAGACCCAGCAACCGGGGCGGTTTCGCTTGTCTTCAGCAGCGACCGTCTTTTCATGGACGGAGCGGCTTACCGCCTTTATCAAAGCACGCGTAACCCGAATGGCACCTATAACACTCCCATGCTGATCGAGGAACTGAACGCGAGCGGAGCTCATTACGCCACGGCTATCCGCCGTGACGGTTTGGAAGTTTTTTTTACCTCACACCGCGCGGGCGCACTAAACCCGTTTTTGGCTGACATCTGGAGGTCCACCCGCGCTTCGACTTCCGCGCCGTGGAATCCGCCCGTACTCGCCGCCGTCATAAACAGCCTGGACGAGGATCGACAACCCAAACTTTCACCGGACGGATCGGTGCTTTTCTTCCATTCTGACCGGGTGGGTGGTTTTGGCGGCTACGACCTGTACTCCGCCACCCGTTGCAGTTTGTATGCGTCCAATCTGCCCTGCAACGTCAATCGCACGGTGGGTGACTTTGACGGCGATGGCCATACCGACCTTTCCGTCTTTCGCCCGTCGGACGGAACTTGGTATCTGATGCAAAGCGGCACCAACACTTTTCGTGCGCAGCCCTTTGGCGCCAACGGGGACAAGATCGTGCCCGGCGATTATGACGGCGACGGAAGAACTGACTATGCCGTTTTCCGTCAAGCTGCTAGTGCTGGCGTTTGGT
>JBDSEC010000567.1:0-8805 GCA_039920205.1 Pyrinomonadaceae bacterium | reverse complement strand
CACTTCGAGTTGTTCTTGTCCGAAAAGCGATAAACCCACCCGCTCCGAACCACTCAACTGGGTCTTTTACCGGGCCCTACAACCCAACCGGTCTGCCATATGGCAATATCTTCGACGCGAAGAATCCGGCAGCTATTGCCCGCTGCCTCTGACCGGCCATCATCTTGAATTTTCGTCCATTCACTCGCCTTAGTAATTCACCAATTCCTATCAGCCTAAAACGTCAGTCCGATCTGCGCTTGATAACTACGCGGGCTGACGAAGTGGGTGCCACTGAAGGTCGAAAGAAAATTATAGAGCGCGATCTTATTGGTCAGATTGGCCACGGTAAAGCGCAACGTCAAATGGGTACGATCCGTACGCAGAAGGTTATCTGTGCCGGCGCTTAGATCGAATAGATTCCGCGGCGCGATGCGGGCCGGATTCGTATCGTCATTCGGCACGCCGGGCGGAAAGCGGATGCGCAGCGCACCGCGGTTCGGATCAGAGCAAGTAGTGATCGCCTGGGTCGGCGTGGCAAAAGTACTGCCGCAAAATAGTCCGATCTGTGCCTGTTGGTCCGCCGTAAACGTCAGCGCCGTGGCGTAATCCGGCACTTCACCCGAAACTTGGCCACTGTCATAGCGCCAGGTCATCGCGAGGTAGGGCGCCACGTTCTTCCACTGCTCGAACTGATACTGCACCTGCGTGGTCTGTTGAAAGGCCTGATCATGGTCAATGCGGAATACTCCGGTGGGCAGATCTGAATTAAAGAATAGCCCACCCGATTCGGGCGGGAAGAACCGCGCCCGCGTGTGTCCCGCGACCATAAAAGCCGTAAGACCGTGATAGTTAGTTAGATTGACGCGCATCGAAACGCCGTCAAGTTTGGACATTTGCCAACCAATGGGAAACGTTACCGAAGTATTGAACAGCGCGTTGAAGTCGTAAGCGTTGTTCGTCCGCTTATAGAAATAGTCGCCATCGACCATGATGTATTTGCCCAATGATTGCTGAAACCCGACATTGAATTGATTACGGTTACCCGCCTTCAAAGGTTGATTACTGACATCGCCAAAGACCCCGTTTGCCAACCCGCCGGCACCCGTTACGCTAGACAAGATCAGATTCTCGTTGTAGGGCGTTTCAAAATTTCGCGTATAGGAACCGCGCAATATCGTGTTGGTTCGTTTGACGTGATACGAGATTCCCAGCCGCGGTTGGATCGCCTGGTCATGCGTCAATCCGTGGTAATTGTCATACCGTAGACCAAGCGAAAGCGTGGCGTTGCCGAGCGTAATATTGTCTTGCGCATATAATGCTTCCTGTTTGATATCGGTGTGCCCGCGAAAGCGAAAATAATTCCCGCCACGCGCCAGATCGAAAGGCAACAGACCGGGCACAAAATCAGGACTAACCGGATCGTTGAAATCCGGATCGGTAATGGCGAATTGGAAACCTTCGTTAAGGAAAGTGTGCGAGAACTGGATCCCAAATTTAGCGTTGTGCTTGCCCTTTACATAGGAAAGGTCCGTCCGGATGCCCACGTTGTTCAGCCGCCGCGATTGATCGAAAGTGATCGGTTCATCCGAGAACGGATCGACGCTGGCGAAATATTTAACGCTGTCAACGCGATAATAAGGATTGACCGACAGGACGGTGGTCGGGCTAAAAATATGCACATAGCCCAGGGCCAGGTTCACCGTATTAACCAACTGGCTCTGGTCCTGGCCCAATGCATTTTGCGTAAAGTCGTTGGGTGTTTCAAACCGGTTACGCGCCAGGAATAGGTTCAAGTGAAAAGTGTCATCTTCGTTCGGGTTGTAATCCAGCCGGTCGAAAATATTCACCGAGCGGCCGCGGTTATGTAGCGAGGTGATCTCGGGTGGGTCCAGGAAACGGCCCGAGCGCGCAAAATTGAAGGCCGCAAAATTGCCCAACTTGGCGTTGCCGTAGCCAAGCGTTCCATCCACGCTGCTGCTGCCGAACGAACCATAGAGCGCGTTGAAGCTGCCCGACGGGCGCTTTTGATTTAGGCCGCTATGCGTGGTGGCGTTCACCACCAGGCTAGTTTTGTCGCCGTATTCGGCGGGCGTTGCGCCGGTGATCACCTCGACCGACTGAACCGCATTGACCGGAATTTGAGTCGAGAAGGCCTTACTCTGTTGATCCGAGATGGGTTGGTTGTCCAACGAGTAAGAAGTTTCACCATGATCGCCCAGCGGGTGAAACGAACCGTTCGAATCAGCGACCACTCCGGGCGCGGCCAAGGTCACGACATCGCTCATGCCGTTTCCGACCGACCGCTGCGGCAACCGCTCGATCAACGTCTGGTTAACATCGGTGTGCGATGAAGGATCGTTCTCGATGACATTAGAGGCGCCGGAATCGATGGTGACAGTCGCGTTGGTACCCGCCACGGCGAGCGAAAGTTTGACGCTGATCGGAACCGAGGTCTTGACCGATAACGTTTGGTTCGCCGGATCAAACCCATCAGCCGCGGCGTTTAGCTGATAGTTGTTCGGCGGTACGTTATCAAAGCGAAAGGAACCGTCCGGGCCGCAGGTCGCAGTACGCGAATAGCCGGTTATGGGATTGGCCAAGGTGACCGTTGCGTTCGGCACGGCCGCTTCGTTCGGGTCGACCACCGTACCCTGGATCGTCCCCGCGCCCAGGCCCTGACCAAAGACGGCGGCGAAACCCAACAGAAGTATTCCCACCAAAATCAATGTGCGAGTAATGATTGCTTGTCCTACCATAGTGCTCCCCGTTTATCCCGATAATCCGGCAGACTAAGTAAAGTCTGATGATAGCGAGCGATCGAGCCTACCGCCTTCGTTATTCAATAAACGGTAGGCATACCGGGGTGAACAGCGAATGTGGTGTGGTGGATGGGTTAAGCGTAACTGGCGTAAGTTAGAGTTTTAGCAACTGTTCACGCAACACGCGGGATTGCAAACGGCTGGCGGAAAGTTCCTGTCCGTTGGTGAGTGTGACGAGATAGGTACCGCCCGGCAGCGGGTTGATCTTACTGATCGATTCCAGATTGACGAGGGCACCGCGAGAGAGGCGGATGAACTGAGCGGGGTCCAGCCGGTCGGCCAAGTCCTTTAACCGGTAGTTGATCGTATAGCGCTCTTGTTTAGTTGTGGCCAGGTGCAGCAGTTCGCCCTCGGCCACGACCGATGCGATCTGCTTTACCGGCAGCAGCGTGATGTCGTCACGGCGCCGCACCGGTATGCGTTCCAGAAAAGCGGGCCGCTGGGTGGCTTCGTAATCGGCGATAGCCGATTCCACCTTGGCCGATTCGGTGTCGCGGAAATCGGCCTGGTCCAATCGTTCGTGTGCGCGGTTCAGGGTCTCGCGCAAACGGCCGCGGTCAACGGGCTTTAGCAGGTAATCGACGGCATTCAGTTCAAATGCGCGCACGGCGTATTCGTCGTACGCGGTGACGAACGCGACCAGGGGCATGCGGCTCTTGCGTAGCAGGCGGACGACGCCGATGCCGTCCACCTCGGGCATCTGCAGATCAAGGAAGACCAGGTCGGGTTGTTCGCGTTCGATGATCTCGACCGCCTCGGCGCCGTTCTCGGCTTCGCCGACGATATCGACGTCCTCGAAATCACGCAGTGCCGCGGCCAGGAATGACCGGGCGGGACGTTCGTCGTCAGCGATAACAATGCGGAGCTTGGTCATAAAATCGTCCGAAAAGCTGTTAGCTTGTCGAATCTCCGTTCCCAAGAAGTTAGGCAATCTCAAACGGGCCCGTTGCGTAACCAGCATCGACAGACTAACAGTCTGTCGGACCTTTCTAGGCCCGGCGCTTCGCGGCCGGGACAGCGCCGCTCATCTCAACTTGGCCCCTGGTGACGAGCGGCAACGACAACGTTGCCGTTGCGCCTTCTCCGTTGACCGAATCCAGCGTCAAACTCGCTTCACCGCCGCAATACGAAAGCAATCGCTGTTCGACGTTGTTCAATCCGACACCGCCTTGTCGTCCGCGGGCGATCTCTAATTCGGACGCGCCCGCGCCCGTGTCACTCACGATCACGACCAGTTGATCGCGTCCGGACGTGGTTTCGATCCGTGCGGCAATGCTGACCCGGCCGCCTTGACGACGGCGGGCGATGCCGTGCTTGATCGCGTTCTCGACCAGCGGCTGAACCAGAAAGGACGGCAGCCGGATCCCGCGCAAACCCTCGGGTACATCTACGTCGACCTCTAAGCGTTCTTCAAACCGCGCGCGTTCGATCTCCAGATAGGAAGCGATCAGATCTAACTCGTCGCCCAGGGTCACCACCTCGCCCCCCTCGCGCAACACGGCGCGAAGCAATTCCGTTAACCGCAGCAAGGTAGACAACGCGCGGTCCGGGGCCGCTTTGATCAAATAGCCGATCGTCGTTAGCGCGTTAAAGAGAAAATGCGGATTAACTTGTGAGCGCAGTGCGCGTAGCTGAGCTTCCAGCGCCAACTTGCCCATCTCCTGTTCGCGCAGATCCTGCTCGTACCGTTCGTGCGAAACGCGGATCGCGTCGATGCGCCGCGCGGTCAACAACGCCACGGCTTCTAACAGCGCGAGATCGTCCGACAACAACCGACGGCCACCGACCAGTTGGCCCACTACCAGTTCAAACTGAGGGGGTTCTGCGGTCGGGATAAAAACCAACGCGCTGTCCGGCACCGACCGATCCAACGCCGAGACAACATCATTAGCCGCGGGTACCGAATCGGCCGTGCGCCATTCAACGTTCCGTGCCGTTAAAGCCGGTGACAACATTTCTGAAACCGCCTTCAAAACCTCTGGCGCGGTCTCGGTCTGCTCTAAAGCGCGCGCGATGGCGGCACGCAATTTGGCATAATCGGTCCGGCGCAACAATATAGCGTCGACAAACCAGGTCACCCCCCGCACCAACGTGGGATAAAGCAATGCCGTCGCGACCCACAATCCCAATAGCACTCCGATCGCGCGCGGGTCGGTTTGATTCAACGCATTGCGATTTACCAGCAAGGGCGCTGCGATCAATACATATAAGGCTGACGCCCAGGCAACCAGCAGGAAAAGCGAAATCGTGCGTTTGAGAAACAGATCGGCAAATGCAAACCGGTAATCCTGGTAAAGGATCGCCAATGCTAAAGGCAGCGAAGCTTGGTGGCCCAAGAGTTCGACCCACCAGGTACCCGCACCTGCATCGGGGTGCTGGCTTAGGTGCAGGGCCGAAACGGCAAAGAACGCCAAGCCGCTGACCCACGCCGCGCGCCGCCAGCCGGGCTGTCGCCGCGAGCTGAAAAACGCCAAAGCCAACAGGACAAGATAGCCGAACGTCAACAAGCGCAGACCGGCATGCGAAGGCGGCCCATGCTCGCTGGAAAGACTGCTCAGATGCAGAAAACCACCCACCGCGCTCAATGAATAGGCCGCGCCGATCAAACCGCGTGATATCCACGAGGCTGGCCCCGTGCTGCCGCGCAAGGCCGCGTGAACCATGACCGCCGGCAAAAACCCGAGCGCTATATAAGAGGCCGCCAACAACGCCGCCGGCGGATGACCCACACCCAGGTCGCGCGAACCGTAAACTACGAGCGCCCCGACATTCCACAATAGACCCAATCCCGCGGTAGCCAACAACAAACCGTTGGTCAATAGGACCGCGGAAATCGAACGGGACCCACTGCGGTCGGCCGCTGCCACCCCGGGGTGCCGCAACACCATCGCCAACAGCATCGCGTACAGAGCCGCGCCCGTCGCGAACCCAAGTACATTTATTAAAGCTGCGATGTTGATGGAGCCCATTTGGTTAATTCTAGCACTCTACGTTCCACTCGCTAGGCCTCGCAACCCCCGGTCAACGGATGGTGGGCGCGAGCCAACCAACGGCGAATCATTCCCGATGAATGGTACCCAGCGACATTCCGCGTAGCGCGACCAATTCGTTCCAGGCGGTTTCTTGTGGGAATAGCGCGCTGGGCGATCTAATGGTACCCGGCGATTATGATGGAGATCATAAGACTGATGTTGCGGTTTATCGCGCGGGTGCTTGGTACTGGTTACAAAGTTCCGATGGCGCCTTTCGCAACCAGGTCTTTGGGCAATCCGGCGACATCCCGATCCCGGCCACCTATCTCCCCGTGCCCTATCGTACCTGGCCTGGTCTGAAACAATTTAGGCCGCGGTGCAAATTGCATCGCGGCTTTCACTATTTCTCGCCTCGGCCCTTTACCCGGCGGTTAGGGCCCGCTCATAAAAACCACCTGGTAAATTTGTTGCCACAAACTCTTCACCCGCGGTGTTTTGTTTGTGAAGAACGGATATTTCGCTATCTCAGAACGGCCGTCCGGTGCTTGCCGGTAGCGCGCCTTTCCAGGTCAACGCTTAATTTTGCAGGAGGAATAATTATGAAACGGGTATTTCTAGGTGTATTGGCGTCCGCGGCGATCGTGACCTCACTCTGTCTTTCGGCCAGCGCGCAGGATTTTTCAAAAAGCTATCAGCTTACCTCCGGCGGCATTGTTCGGGTGATGAACGTGTCGGGCAACATCAAGATAACCGGCGGCGATGGCAACGCGGTCGTGGTCAATGCATTCAAAACCGGCCGCGACAAAGATAAGGTCGAGGTCGAGGATCTCAGCACCGGCAATACGGTCGAGGTGCGCGTGCGGTATCCCAAATGCAATTGGAGCAGTGACGACCGCGACGGCTGTAACTATCAGGCCGATATCCGCTTTGAAGTAACCGTTCCCAACTCGCTGAACTTGAACTTAGATAAGATCACGACTGCCAGCGGCGACATCGAAGTGACCGGTGTCCAAGCCGACATGCACGTGAATACCGCCAGCGGCGACGTTACGGTAGCCAATTCGCATGGGGCGATCAAGGCGTCGTCCGCCAGCGGTAATGTTCGCGTGCGCAATGTCGCGGGTCAAGTTAGTGCCAACAGTGCCAGCGGCGATGTCGAAGCGGACATTGTAAAATTGGAAGGCACCGACAACATGTCATTTAATAGCGCCAGTGGCGATGTGCGGGTCAAGATGCCGGCCGATCTAGACGCCGATGTGTCGATGAGTACGGTTAGCGGCACCGTCAAGACCGATTTCCCCATCGAAGTGAAAGAACACAAATACGGTCCGGGCAGCAGCGCCAAAGGCCGGGTCGGCAATGGTAGCCGGCAGGTGCGCCTGGCATCCGCATCGGGTGATGTGAGTTTGACGCGATTGTAGGATAGGTGGTTAACCAGTTCATGCGACGGCCCGTCTACAACTAAGTTGCAGGCGGGCCATTGTATGACCGGTGGTTAGCCTGCTGGTGCATCTTGCGGCTTCGCCGCAGAAGGACGTCAATACGGGATTCGACAGATTGACCGTCTGTCTTGCCAGGGCCCGACAGGGTTTTAACCTGTCGGGCCGGTATCCCAACACTCGCGTCTCATTTCAACTGGCTCGCTGAGAAACGGGCATCGACAGACTAACAGTCTGTCGGACGTTGGGGCGCTTGCTCGTTCAACTAGCTAAAGGTAATACTTGAGAAGTTGAAATGAGCGAACCCATTACCAAAGCCATTCGAAAGATCACCGCCGCTTCGGACCCCGCGGTATTGACCCGTTTGCGTCAGATCGTTGGCGATGAGCACGTCCTGACTGGTGACGAACGGGTTGCGCCGTACGCGCAGGACGCCGTCAAGGAGAAATTCCCACCCGAAGCCGTGGTCTTTCCGCGCACCGCGGAAGAGATCGCCTTCATCCTGAAATTAGCCAACGAATTTGTCTTCCCCGTGACCGCACGTGGCGGCGGGGTGGGCTACACCGGCGGCGCCGTGCCGGTCGATGGCGGGATCGTGATCGGCACCGATCGGATGAACCAGATCCGCGAGATCAGTGAAGACGATCTTTACGCGATCTGCGAACCGGGCGTGACGACCTATGCCTTGCAGCAAGCCGTCGAGGCGCGCGGACTGTTCTATCCGCCCGACCCGGCGTCTTACAAAGACTCTTTCATCGGCGGGAACATTGCCGAGAACGCGGGCGGCATGCGCTCGGCGAAATACGGCGTGACCAAGCATTACGTTTTGGGTCTGCAGGTCGTGACACCGACGGGCGACATCATTCGCACCGGCGGAAAGGTGACCAAGAATGTGGTCGGGTTTGACCTGACCGGTTTGATCTGCGGCTCGGAAGGGATGCTGGGTATCATTACTGAGGCCACTTTGCGCTTGCGGCCGTTACCCGAACGGTCGGTGACGGTCCGTTCGCTGTTTCGTACGATGGCCGAAGCATGTGCCTGTTTGACCCAGTTCACGCGCGCGCGGGTCATTCCCGTGGCCTTGGAGGTATTGGACCGCCATGCGATCGACGCGGTCGAATCGGAATTCGCGTTCGGTATTTCGCCCGAAGCCGGCGCGCTGTTGCTGGTCTCGGTGGACGGTTCGCCGGCCGAGGTCGAGGCCGATGCGTCAGCAGTCGAGAAAGTTCTGCAGGCGGGCGGCGGGTTCGATATTCTGCGGTCGCACGACCGCGCGGAAGAGGACAAGTTGTGGGATGTCCGCCGAGCCCTTTCGCCCGCGACCAAGAAATTCGGGACGCTGAAGCTGAATGAGGACGTAGTCGTCCCGCGGTCGCGGGTGCCGGACCTTATCGCCGGCGTTGACGTGATCAGCCGCCGGCATGAAACCTTCGTGGTAAATTTCGGTCACGCGGGCGATGGTAATATTCACGTTAATTTCATGTGCGATCGCGAGGATCCGGAATCGATCCGGCGGGCGCGGATGTGTGTGAAGGAAACGTTCAAACTGAGCGTCGCGCTGGGCGGGACCATGAGTGGCGAGCAGGGCATCGG
>JBDSEC010000566.1:0-4621 GCA_039920205.1 Pyrinomonadaceae bacterium | reverse complement strand
AAACTGGGAGCGCGGGCGTCCTCGCCGGCGAAGCCCGAAGGGCTAACGTAAACATTGATTCAATACGCAAAGTACGCGCCGCGTTGGTTACGTTGGCGAGTGCAAAGGCGGCGGTTATTCATGGTTTACGTTTTCGCGCTTTGCGCTCATCGCCGGCGGGGACGCCCGCGCTCCCAGTATTAGAAGCCCGTCGCGAAGGTCTTGGGCTTTTCTGGGCGACCGAGGTCGCCTAAGTTGCACTCCATAACTTGCATTTAAAGATGGACATTGATGGTCCGTAATGAGCTTAATGACCACCGACCGCCCAAAACTTAAGCTTTGGCATATCGCCGAAACGTATCCGCCCGGCTATGGGGGCGGGGCGACGGTCTATATGCGCGATGTGTGCCGGTATTTGACTGAACGGGGGCATACGATCCGCGTGCTTTGTACGGAAGGGTCAGATGCCGAACCGTACACCATTCGAACCGAGCATGACGGGCCGATCCGCGTTGATCGATTGAACCTGCCGTACTTCAAACGGCAAGATCCCGGCGGGTGGCAATTGAGCAAAAGCGAGTGGCAAGCGCACGGAAAACGGATCGCAAAGGTCGCGGATGATCTGATGCAAAATTGGACGCCTGATCTGGTCCAATTTCACACCCCCTATCCGGTCGATGAAGAATTCCTTTTGCGCATTCACGAACGCGGTTTGCCGTTGGTAGGGATGTCGCATTGTGCTTGGACCATCTGTTCGCGGCTGAATCTGTTGCATTCACCCAGCGGCGAAGCCTGCTCCGGTCCGTCCAAGTTGAAATGTCTAAGCTGTTTATACAGCCATTATGATGGCTCGAAGGTTAAAGCCGCGGCAAAGTTACCCTGGCGAATGCTGAAATTGGGTACATACCCGGCGTTTCGATTAGGCCGCCGGGATAAGCTGCGGCGCGCGATCCAGGGCCAGATAAGTTATTCCGAATACATGACCGCCGCGCACGAAGGGCAGGTTGGCGGCATAAATCGATTCGTACCGTTGGGTATAGACCTTTCCGGCACGCCGTCGGAACGGCTGCCGCGCAAAGACGGTCCGCTACGGTTTGGCTTCATGGCCGGCTTTCAACCGCATAAGGGGATCTGGGATCTGCTGGACACCGCGGCCGCTCTGGCCAAAAAGGGACTCGCATTCGAAGTCCATATCTGGGGGCCGCATCAAGACGAAAATCAGGTGGTGTTGGCCGAACGCGGTTTGTCAGAGCGCGTCTTCCTGCACGGCACCTTCAGTGGCGACGAGAAGTGGGCTGCCTTCGCTGCGATCGATGTCTTGGTAATGGCGACCACCGTGGTCGAGGCCTATGGCCGGGTGGTTCAAGAAGCGGCGGCGATGGGCTTACCGACGATCGCGCCGGCGGTGGGCGGCATAATTGAACAGATACGGGACGAGTCGGACGGCTTGCTCTATCGATTTCGTGACCGAGCGCATTTGGAAGCCCAGATGGAACGCGTGATCCGTTCGCCGGAATTGGCGGGTGAATTAGCGCGCAATCTACGGCCGGTGTTGGAAACCCGCGACGCCGTCACCTCGGTCGAGCAGTTCTACTACGATATCCTCAACCAGGGGGGCGGCTGATGGGCATTCCCTTGTGATAATCTGACCTCTGAAGATGAGCATGCTGGACAATCTTTTGAGCGAATCGATCACTGCCCGTTTGCGCGGTTTGGCGTTTGCGCACGCACCGCAATATCGAACGGCCGAACCGTTTCCGCACGCGGTGATCGACGACTTTTTGCCGCCTGAACTACTGCAAACCGCGGTCGATGCGTTTCCCGGACCCGGCGATCTAAGCTGGATCGAATACGATCGCGCGGACGAAGTAAAGCTGGCCTTTCCCGCCGCTGAAGAATTGCCCGCCGCATTGCGCGATATTTTGTATTTCATGAACTCTGCGGTAATGCTGGAATTCTTAGAGACGCTGACCGGAATCGAAGGGCTACTTCCGGATCCGCACTTTGTCGGCGGTGGATTGCATCAGATCGAATCCGGCGGGTATTTGGGCGTACACGCGGATTTTAATAAGTACGAGCGATTCGATTTGGACCGGCGGCTGAATCTGTTGCTTTATTTGAATCAGAATTGGGAAGAGGAGTACGGCGGGCATCTTGAGTTATGGGACCGCACGATGACGGATTGTGTTCAGCGCGTGCTGCCGGTTTTCAACCGTTGCGTGGTATTTAGCACGACCGATTTTTCCTACCACGGGCATCCAATTCCACTGACCTGCCCGCCGGACCGGTCGCGTAGGTCATTGGCGACGTATTACTACACCAACGGCCGGCCGGCAGATGAAGCATCCGAGACGCACTCCACGCTGTTTCAAGCGCGCCCCGGCTTAGAGCCGCCGCGTCCCGGTTTGGGACGCACCGCGCGCAAACTTGCCCGTGCGGTGACGCCGCCCGTTATCACCGAAACCTATTATCGAATGCGGGGTCCGAAGAAAAAGTGAGTGCGACGCCGGACCTGACCATAACGGTTGTATCCTGGAATACGCGGGATCTTTTGCGCGCCTGCTTAAATTCGATCGTGAAAGGCGCGCGACTCGTCAGCGTCGAGGTGCACGTGGTGGACAATCTTTCGCATGACGGTAGCGCGGAAATGGTCCGCGATGAATTTCCGCACGTTCACCTGATCGCCAATCAAGAAAACGTAGGATTCGCGCGGGCGAATAATCAATCGTGGCGCGAGGCGAACGGGCGGTACTGGTTACTGCTCAATTCGGATGCCGAGGCTCGGCCGGGTTCGTTGGATACGTTGGTCGAATTCATGGATGCGCATCCGGCGGCGGGAATGGCGACGGCGCGATTGGTCAGCCCCGACGACAGCCCGCAACATTGCGCTCAGCCGCAGATCAGTCTTTGGCGGCCGATGTTCGAAGCGTTTCGGCTGCACAAATTATTGCCAAAAAGCACCCGGGCGCGAGTAATGTTGGGGCCCTATTTCAGATACGACCAGAATATCGAAGTCGGTTGGACCTGGGGAACGGCGCTGATCGCCCGGCGCGTGGCGGTCGAGAAAGTTGGTCCGCTTTCGGATGATTTCTTCATGTATGGCGAGGATCTGGAATGGTGCCTACGCCTGCGCCAGGGCGGTTGGTCCATTTGGTTCTGCGCCGCGGCCGAGGTGCTGCATCACGGCGGACAAAGCTCGATCCAACAATGGGATGACGCCGCGAAACAGCGCGTGACCTTGGACGGGATCTATCGTGCGATCGGCATGCATCACAACCGGGTATATATGGCGCTGCTGCATCTTTCGCTGTGGACGAGTTTGCGTTTGGAATGGCTGTCTCGCCGGATGCGTGGTGCCGCGCCGGCCGGATTGAAAGCAATGATCGATTATCACGGAAAGGCTTTCGAGAGGGCGATGTGGGAGTAGGCGTTTCGGTCATCATTCCCACGTACAACCGGCGCGACGCGTTGATCGAGACGCTGGGCGCGCTATACCGCTGCGAATTCCCTGCCGGACAATGGGAAACCATCGTCGTGGATGACGGTTCAAATGACGGAACAACGGAAGCAGTGCAGGAATGGATCGCGGCGACCGGAGCATCCGCTCGGTATCATCGGCAAACGAACGCTGGGCCTGCTCGGGCGCGCAACCAGGGTGCGAATCTGGCGGCCGGTGCCAATTTGATCTTTATCGATAACGACATCGTGGTCCAGCCGGATTTTCTCAGTGGTCATATGGAAATGCTGGCAGCAAATCCAGGTTGTTGGGTCGTGGGACGCATACGACATCCTCCGCAATTGCGCGAGACACCATTCGGTCGTTACCGCGACGATCTGTGGGAAGAGTTTCATCAAACACACGACGGCGCGGCGATCGCGGAAACCAAAGGCATCACGGCCGCGAATCTTTCCCTGCCGGCGGCGGATTTTGCGCGACTGGGCGGGTTTGACGAAGGATTCACCATCGCCAGCTGCGAGGATTGGGAATTGGGAATGCGGGCACGGCGCGCAGGCGTCCGGGTGCTTTATCATCCCGGGCTGGTCGTACTGCACAACGATTGGGCCATCGATCTGGACCGGTTTTGCGAGCGGCAGCGGCTTTATAGTATTTCCGATGTGAAACTTTGGCGGATGTACGGTGACGGCAGCCCGCGCGCCGGGATGATCCGCGAGAATAATGGGTTGGATACGGACCGCGACGGGTTGCGGCTAACGGTAAAGAAGTTGATGAAGATCGTGATGGCGACGCCGGTGTTTCGCGCGCTGTTGCGTGCGATAACCGGGTTGTCGGAACGCCTGTTTTCGGATAGCGGACTGACAAGGCGGTTGTATCGCACGGCAATCGCCGTCGCCATCTTTCGCGGCGTACGAGACGGATTAAATAAGTACGATCAGTAGGCTTGAAAAAATGCAATACGAACAAACGTACCCAGTTTAGAGGCGGTCTTCGACCGCCGGAGATGCGGGTAATCTCGCTCTCTAATTCCTACACCCGGCGGTCGAAGACCGCCTTTTAACAGGGTTGGGTAGGTGTTAACGAACGTCGGCTATCCGTTAAATTAACGGTTCCGGTTACGAGCGCGATGTCTAAACGGATCCTACATTTGATCGACGCGAACATCGATACGGAATATTTCCGGTC
>JBDSEC010000565.1:0-7463 GCA_039920205.1 Pyrinomonadaceae bacterium | reverse complement strand
TCTTGTTTAGGTTGTGTGACAATTCGGCAAACTCGGTCTGCAGCGCCGCGCGCGTCAACGGATCCAGAGCGCCAAATGGTTCGTCGAGCAACAGCAATGGTGGGTCCGCGGCCAAGGCGCGGGCGACCCCTACGCGTTGACGTTGGCCCCCGGAAAGCTCGCGGGGATACCTGGTCGCGAATTGCCCCGCTTTCAACCCGACCAAGTCGAGCAGTTCCTTAACGCGAGCGTCTATGCGGGTTTGATCCCACCCTTCCAACTGCGGCACCAGAGCTATGTTCTCTTCAATGGTGAAATGCGGGAACAGACCGCCGTCCTGGATCACATATCCGATCCGGCGGCGTAGTTTGATGGGGTCCCAGGTGGTAGTGGCCCGGCCCTCGACCAAGACCTGGCCGCTGGTGGGCTTTAGCAGCCGATTGACTAAGCGTAACGTAGTGGTTTTGCCGCAACCAGATTCGCCCAGCAGGACCAGGGTCTCGCCACGGTTTACTTGAAGGTCCAGCTCAGCGATGATCGGCGCGGCCAAACCGGCGACGCGGTAGGTAACGCGTGAAAACTCAACGGGTAGATCCGACATATAAATGGCCCGGTCAAATGTATGACGAACTTCAGTTTGCCGACGATGCGGTACCGTAACCTATAGCGAAAATAAGCGTGCCACTTTACGATCGCAACCTTGTGGCCGAAGCGGTCGGCCCCGTCAAGTTCCGCCATAACTTCGAATTCTAACGACGGACTCGCACTTTTAATTGCGCCTCGGGGCTAGGGCGGTCGGTCACAGCTAACTATCGCTAGGCGATCCGCGTCGCGGCGAAAACCGGCTCCATCGAATGGTGCCAACTTCCCTCCCAATTGCGCAGCAGGATGTCGGCCGGGCAGATGGCTTCGTCGATAACTTGCTGGTGCAAAATATCGAGGAATCTGACTTCATCCGGTGCTTGCCGCTGCAGTCCGGCCGTGGCCAGTCGAACCAATTCTTGTGCCGGACCAAGTACCGATACCTTGTTCGCCTGTGCCTGCAAACCTTCGCGCGCGACCGCCCATTGGAGTTCCGCCATTTCCGACGAGTTCAGATCGGGAAGCAATTTTGCGGCTTCGATCTGACTGTCAAGATCGTAGAGCAAACCCTTCCACAACGCCTGGGCCGCCATCACCAGCGGCAGGCTACCGCAATCGGCACTGCGCAGTTCGACGTATTGTTTTACCCGCGCTTCGGTAAAGATAGTGGTCAAATGATCCGCCCAATCGGCTAACAATTCGTCTTCGGTCAGTTCAACCGTCGACAGATAATTGCGGAATTTTACCCCGGTGCGCCCATCGCGATAGCGGCCATCGCGACGGCGGAACAGCATTGGTACATCCAACGCATATCGGACCAGTTCATCGACCGAAGCGCTATTGGACCACGCCAGTTCCGGAAGGCCGCTCCGGTCGGGATCGGTCTCGAGCCAGGTTAACCCGCGGGTCGATTTGAATCCAGATGGACGTCCCTCGGCAAACGGTGAATTGGCAAACATGGCCGCGACAAACGGCGCCAACCGGTTGCCGAGCACAAACTTCCGGATCAGGTCGGTTTCGGAATCAAAGTCCAAACTCACCTGCACGGCGCAGGTACGGGTCATCATGTCCCAAGCGCGCGCGCCTTGGCCGGCCATATAAGGCCGCATTATTTCGTAGCGTGGTTTGGGAAACCAATGCTGCTCGTCCAACCGGCGCAACGGATCGAACCCAAGCGCCAGAAATTGCATCCCCCGCGTTTCCGCGACCACCTTCAACCGCGCGAGATAATCCTTTAATTCCAGTTCGATCGCGGCCAATCCGGAACGCGGGGCACTGGAATATTCCAATTGGCCGCCCGGTTCGACCGTAAGATCACCGCCGCTGGTCTGGTGTGCTCCGGCAAAGACGCCGCCGTCAAAGGTGTGATCCTCCGCGTCAACGGCCAGGTCTTTGATCGCGCTTTGGATCTGAGTGTGGTCCAATCGCTGCTGGGTCTTGGCGTCGTAGCCCAACAATTCTAATTCGGCGCCGACCCGCCATTCATTACGGGGTTTAACACTGGATAAAAAATAGTCGCGCAGGATCGCCATATCGAACGGCGAAGCGGGGATCTCTGCGTCCACGGGATCATTGGTTGCCGTAGGTGAGTCAATGCCGTGTGGCGGTTCGGCGGCGTTGCCTTTTGTTGCTGTCCAATTCATTACTGCCCTTTGATACGCTCAAACCGCCAGGAAAAGATTGCTGCTAAACAATCCAGCCTCGTCGAACCAGGTCCGGTCCAAGCTAAAGCCCGTCGCCGTTGCCATACTTGCCAATCCCGGAAGATCGTACTTGTGGGAATTTTCGGTATGCACGTGTTCCCCGGCGGCGAAATCGACGGACATTTCAAGTCCGCGCAGATGAACGGTCTGTTGACGAAGACTTTCGATGTAGATCTCGATCCGTCCGGCCACTTCATTGTAATGGGCCAGATGACGAAAGCCCCGCAGATCGAAATCGGCGTCGAATTCCCGATTGAGCCGGAGCAGAACGTTCAGATTGAAGGAAGAGGTAACGCCCAACGGATCATCGTATGCCAGTTCCAACCGCGAGCGTTCTTTACGCAAGTCGGCGCCTAACAGTAATCCGTCGCCCGGCCGCAAGACCCGGCGCACGGCACGTAAAAACTCGAGCGCCTCGCCGGGGTCGAAATTACCAATGTTGGAGCCTAAAAATAGCGCGAGCGTTCGACCGGCGGAACTTGGTTCACCTTCTAACGCTTTCAGCCCGGTGAAATAATCACCAGCGTACGCGGTGATGCTCAGCCCGGGGTAGGACTGCATCAATTCACGGGAACTGCTTTCCAGGGCCGAGGCCGAGATATCGACCGGTACATAGTGAAGTTCGGCTTGACGGCGCAGCAGGGCCTGGATCAGATTGCGGGTTTTCGCGGCGTTGCCGCTCCCTAGTTCAAGCAATGTTACCGGCCCGTTTAACGTGCCCGCGATCTCGTCCGCGTGGCGCGATAGTATCTCGTTCTCGGACCGCGTCAAATAGTATTCCGGCAGTAAACAGATGGCTTCGAATAGTTGCGAGCCCAGATCGTCATAAAGATATTTTGGCAATAACCATTTGGGCGAGGCGGAAAGGCCGGCACGAATATCCGCGGTTAGTTGGTTGCGGAAATCGATCCGTGAAAGTTGGCGAATCACCAACTGGTTACGCGTTGAGGTAGCAGTTTCGTTCATGTTCCCACGCTGAGCCGTTCCCGCCGGTCAGAATCGCCGCAACTTCATTTCGTATGATAGCCTATTGCAATTGCGGTAGGTCAATGCGGGGAGCGCGATTTGCGGTGGAAAGTAATTTGACAGCGACTGGTGCCACTGAACTAGTGGAACTGATGACGGCGGCGCGGCAGGATACGTTGAGCCTCTTTGATCTGGCTGACGAAGCAGTGCTGCACAAGAGTCCGGGGTTCGGTTTCCGTCCCATAATTTGGCATCTGGCGCATATCGGTGTGTTCGAAGCCTACTGGTTGCTGCAGAAACTGAACGGCGATCCCCCGCCTGACGAGCGTTACGAAGTCATCTTTGACCCGATCCGGACGCCACGCGAATCTTCGACGAACTTGCCTTCGCGACGCGAGATGGAGGGATTTCTCTCCCGCGTGCGCGAACGGGTGTTTGAGGTCCTGGATAAGTGCAATTTCGCGTCTGACGATCCGTTAGTGCGGGATGGATATCTGTTCCGTCTGGTTCTGGAGCACGAGTATCAGCATCAGGAAACGCTGCTCTATTTAATGCAGATGTTGCCACCCGAGTCGAAGATCCGCCCGGCAGGCCTACGATCAGATCCGGCCGGTTTATCGGTGCCTTCCGGTTCTGGGAAAATGGTGATGATCCCCGGCGGGACGTTTGTGCAAGGCGCGACCGGTGGCGGTTTTGCTTATGATAATGAGAGCCCAGCGGAATTGGTCGAATTACCAGCATTCCGCATCGACCGAAATCTGACCACCAACGCTGAATATCAGGAATTTATTGATGCGGGTGGGTACCAGCGCGCAGAATACTGGTCGGAAGCGGGCTGGGCGCTGCGCGAGAAAGAAAATGTGACTGAGCCATTGTATTATATACAACGTACCTCTGGCTATGGCATACGCTTGATGTTTGATGATGACATTTCATTGCCGGATCATCCAATTTCGGGGATCAGTTGGTACGAAGCCGAGGCCTACGCACGGTTCCGCGGTAAGCGTCTCCCGACCGAATCCGAATGGGAAAAGGCGGCGTCATGGGACCCAAAGACGAACGAAAAACGGCGGTTTGCCTGGGGAAATGCCGAACCAACTGCGAGTCGTTGTAATTTTAACAACGGCGTTTGGGGCACGTCGCCAGTCGGCACCCATACGGTAGGTGAAAGCGCCGATGGCATACAGGATATGACGGGAAATGTATGGGAATGGACCTCGACCGAATTCGCCGGACACCCAGGATTCCATCCGTTTCCCTATCCCGAATATTCGCAGGAATGGTTCGACGGTGATCACCGTGTGCTCAAAGGTGGATCATGGGCGACCCGCGCACCGATCCTTCGCACTAGCTTTCGCAACTTCTTCCGCCGCAACTTCCGCATTGGCTTCGCCGGGATCCGATTGGCGGCGGATGAATGAAACAATAGGCATCTGAAGTGCAGGATTTGCTATCAAAGTGCCTTGATCTCGTTAAGGTCTCGCCAACCTCGGTGGATTTACCCGACCCTGTATCTGGTTTCCGACCTTGCATTCAAGATGGAGTGCAATAGGAAGTGTGAATTGGTCAATGAAATAATTGAAGGTGAAAGCCCTAAGCAGAAATGTTCCCTTTTTGCACGTTAGTTCGTTGATAAATAATATTTGTTGGTAATTTAATTTTGGTGGTAGATTGTGGCGGACCTGGTGGTCCAATACTTACACGCGATCACGACTCTATTTCAGTTGTATAGGATTTAGCATAATGAAATTTGAACACTCAGTTACCGAACCACGTTCCCGGTCAAAGGTTCGTGTGATCTTGCTCGCAACAATATTTTGCTTTTCGTTCGCGCTGTCCTCCTCGGCACAGAATCTCAGCGTTTTTTCTTCTACTGTTACTCGGTCTGAAAAAATGTGAAATGTTTTTGCTTTTTCTATACTAAACATTCGAAGTAAAGCGGAATATTTTAACAGACATTCGGAACAGCAAATTTGGAAAGGAGAACGATGAATATGAAAATCTTGCGATTGGTAACTTTCGTGGCTTTTGCGGTATGCGCTCTGTGCCTGACGGCACAAGCTCAGAAGCAATGGACTTATAAGGCTGATAACGGTGCGCCGCGCGACCGTCGAAAGGAAATTATCATTACTATTACCCAGGGACCGAATGGCTACGAGGTGAGCGGTAAATTGAAATTCCCGAACGCTTCTGATTGCAATATTCGCGGCACGTATTTCCCGGCAACTGAACGATTCTCGGGCAGAGCAGTTTGTTATCATTCCGGATCAACTCCCATTGAATACGATGTAAAAGGATTTAGAATAAAGGGTAAAGATGCCCTTCAAATCACCGACCCCTTCGCCGCCTCCGCGGCGCGTGATGGCGTTAAACCCACTACCCCGGAGAAACCTGCTGCTTTGAATGTTACCGGCACCTGGGACTTTGAATGCTGTGACAAGAAATATACCGGTAAACTTACCCTAGTTCAGGACGGGAATAAGATCAGCGGTCGTTTTGGTGAGACGACCAACAACACAACCGGAGAGGTTCAAGGGCAGATCAACGGGACATCGTTGACCTTTGAGAGGAAATGGGATGGAAAGAAACAGAATTACAGTCTCACCGTCAGTGCCGATGGCAAGACGCTGACAGGTAGTTTTACCGGCGACCATAACACAGCTTACAGGACTGACGTTACTGCGACTCGACTATGAGTGGAAGCGGCTCGAATCGGAGTTCATTTCCATCCCCGCCGCTACGCGGTATAACAATTCCTCGGACGCGAGCGGCGGGGGCGTGTTTCGTAACTTCATTCATCCGGCGGTGCCTGATTGAATTCCCCGCTGCGTCAACATTGTCGCTATGTTGCTTTCACGTTATCGCCGTGTACTCATATTTGTTGTTTTGTTGATGCTTGACTTCACGTCTGCGTGCATCATGGGTGACGGCGGGATCAGTACTCATGGTCGCGTTCTTGACGAGCGGGGCAAACCGATCAAAGGTGCTCTTGTTACTCTCGTCTCTCGCGACGCCAAAGACGAGAGCTTTTCTGGCGACGACGGCGCGTACGATGTTGGCGTAATACATGCTCCGGTGAAACCAATTGGAAAGTTGATCGCTTCGAAAGCGGGATATCAAACCTACGAAAAGACGTTCAATTCGCGCGACGAACTTGGGCCGCTTAAAGATATTGTGCTCAAGACTGCTGTAACGCCAGAGACCGCGCGCTAATTGTGCTGCGCACCATAACAAATCGCCGGACGCGAGCGGCGGGAGCGTGTTTCGCAACTTGATTCGTCGAGCGAAACTTGATTGAAATCGCGTCGCCACGTCAACTCAAACTTTATGTCGCTTAGCAGTTTCTGACGTAAGATGAAGGAGAATGCGCCAAGCAGAACAAACTCTCGAATCAGTTCAGTCCGATTTTGACCGGATCGCCTTGCGCGCCAACGAAACTTGGAATCACAACGCGCATTATCACCGTTTTTTGCTAGATCAGCTGCCCGTTCGATGCCGAGATATTCTTGAGATCGGGTGCGGCACCGGCGAATTTTCGCGCTTGCTTGCCGAACGTGCCGAAAAAGTTTTCGCCATTGATCTATCTCCGCAGATGATTCGGCTGGCTCGGACGCGCTCGAAACTTTGTCCGAACGTTGATTTCATCGAGGGTGATGTAATGACCTATCAACTACCGGATAATCAGTATGATTGCATTGCGACGCTGACGACACTTCATCATTTGCCGATGACGGATATTCTGAAAAACATAAAAAGGGCTTTAAAGCCCGGTGGCACTTTCGTTTGTCTTGATTTGTATAAACGCTCTAATTTGGTGGACTTGTTTTTTGACACGCTTGCTTACCCGGCTAATAAGTTTCTCACGTTGAAAAAAACTGGAAAGTTTCGACCGGCTAAGGAAGTTCGTGAGGCGTATGCTGAACACGGGAGAACAGACGAATATCTCAACCTGCCGCAAATTGAGCAGATCTGTGCGGAAATTTTGCCGAATGCGCTCGTAAGAAGACATTTATTTTGGCGGTATTCTATAATTTGGAAAAAGGAAAGCGAAGAGAATGCGTGAATCCAACGGGTGACACAACTCATTGGACGTGAGGGCGATTTTGTTATTAATCTTGCGTAGTTTGTTTCAGCTTGCGTGTAGTCGGTTTCGCCCCACGTAAATTCCATTGTTATTCGACCTCCGCCTTCCATCTGAAGTATTAACGAATTGATGGATTCAGAATAAATTTT
>JBDSEC010000564.1:0-5999 GCA_039920205.1 Pyrinomonadaceae bacterium | reverse complement strand
GTTGGTACCGTTTGGTCCACCAAAAAATCACCGGATCTCGAGGGCGTTCGCTTCTTGATCGTACATCCGTACGATCTGGATAAAGAACCAACCAAAAACATTGTGGTGGTGGCTGATCGACTGGGCGCTGGTCCCGGCGAGATCGTATTGTGCGCGTATGGTAAAGCCGCCCGCACGGCGATCGGGAATCAGGATATGTCGATCGAGGCCGCGGTCGTCGGGATCGTTGACCGGATGGATCTGCACGAAGCAATTTCGGAGGACGTAGTTGCGGCCGCACGCGAGTTGAAGGGAACCGATAAGTAAAACGCATTACCGGATGAATGGGAGTTCCCGTGGACGCGGGATATTTTAGACAGGCATGGCTAATGAAGAATTGATCTACCGGATCACCCGCGCGGTCTATGGCCGAATGGGGGAAAAGGCGAACGAACAAGAGGTGGAAGCGTTGGTGATGGATGTCTTCCGTGCCGTCCAACCGGCGTTGGCCGATTCATATCTTGGTTCAGCATCGACCGAAACACCTTCCTCGCTCCCTACTGATACCGGTTCATCGCAGCGTTTGATCGTTTCCGTTTTTGGCGTGGACCATCCCGGCATTGTTGCCGGGGTCGCGCAAGTTCTGGCCGAAATGACTTGCAGCATTATCGATATCAATCAAACCGTGGTTCAAGGCAAATTCGCGATGGTGATCATTGCCGACATGTCGCGGGCCCAAGCGTCCGCGGCGGCGTTGAAAGATAGATTTCGCGAAGCAGGTGACCGTTTGGGTGTGCGCATTTATGCCCAACGCGAGGACCTGTTCAATGCCATGCATCGCGTTTGAGGCAGGGTAATTAGAATTTCCGAGCAAAAGAAGTCCAACGGTTATGTCGCCTGACATTTCAACCCGGTGTTTACAGTGTGGAGCGGCGGTTCGACCGGACGCACTTTTTTGCCCAGAATGTGGTCGGCCTTCGAATCATGAAGGTCCGACAGATCGGGAATCAGACGAAAACGCGATGGCGAATGTCGAATTGGATGATCTAAGTGATGAGGCCGAACCGGAAGGCGACGCCGACGCCGGGGCACCAAGTGCTTCGGTTGAAGCACCCGCCAATGAAGCGTTCGAGCCAGTCGAAGCCGTCGTTGATCCGTTATCTGAACGGTTAGCACAGTTGAAAGCCGAAGCTCTGGTGGAAACCGTTCCCGCCGCAACGGTCCTATCAGTTCCCGGCCCGGCAACAGAAGCGCCGACGGTGGCCGTGTCCGATCAACCGAAGAAGCGCTCGTCCTCGGGTGGGCGGGTCGTGGCCAGCAGCCGCGGTTCCAGCCGTTGGTCCGCCGTCAGCAAGCCCGCAAAGGTGCTTACGGTCGATCCGGCCCTGCGTTTCTTGTTGGTGACAGTTGGATTGATCGTCTTTTCGCTGCTCGTTTATCTTTTGAGTCGTTACATTAAGTAAGTTCACCGATGGAATACACACAAGCGGAGATCCTCCAAACGATTCGGATGACCGAGATGGAACATCTCGACATTCGCACGGTCACGTTGGGGTTGAGCCTGCGCGATTGTGCCGCCGAATCGATCGGCCGCACCTGTGAACGAGTGACCGAAAAGATCGAGCGAGTGGCTTCGACTTTAGTCGCAACCGTTGACGAGATCGGCGACGAGATCGGCATTCGGGTCGCCAACAAACGGATCGCTATCACTCCCGTTTCGATCATCGGTGAAGCGGCGCGCGCCACGCCGGCCGATTTTGTGCAATTGGCTTTGGCGATCGATAAAGCGGCCGGAAACGTAGGCGTGGATTTCATTGGTGGTTACTCGGCGTTGGTCCATAAGGGCTGGACCAATGTCGAAAGCAACCTGTTGACCTCGATACCGGAAGCTTTGGCCCAGACCTCGCGCCTGTGTTCGTCGGTAAATGTTGCCACCACGCGCGCCGGTATCAACATGGATGCGGTCCGGCGAATTGGCGAGATCATCAAAGCGGCGGCGCACTTGACCCGTGACCAGGGGGGCCTGGCTTGCGCGAAGTTTGTTTGCTTCGCCAACGCGGTCGAGGACAATCCCTTCATGGCCGGTGCCTTTCACGGCGCCGGTGAACCCGAGGCGGTGATCAATGTCGGCGTGTCGGGGCCGGGGGTGGTCAATCGCGCGGTCGCCGATGCGCCCAGGGATATGTCGCTAAATGATCTGGCCGAATTGATCAAAAAGCTTTCCTTTCAGTTGGCGCGGGCCGGGGAATTGGTCGGACGCGAAGCGGCGCGCCGGCTTGGTTTGCCGTTTGGCATTATCGACCTGAGCTTGGCGCCGACGCCCGTGCCGGGTGATTCGGTCGCCGGTATACTAGAAGGAATGGGCTTCGAGCGCGCTGGTACCCACGGGACCACGGCCGCGCTGGCGATGCTGACGGATGCGGTAAAGAAAGGCGGCGCGATGGCCTCGGCCTCGGTTGGCGGCATGAGCGGAGCCTTCATTCCCGTGTCGGAAGACGCCACCATGATCGAAGCCGCGCGGACCGGGGCACTGTCGCTGGATAAGCTGGAAGCCTGGACCAGCGTCTGTTCCGTAGGTATAGATATGGTGGCCGTGCCGGGCGCGACGCCGGCCGAGACCATATCTGCTATTATTGCGGATGAAATGGCGATCGGCGTGATGAATAATAAGACGACGGCGGTGCGGATCATTCCGGCTCCAGGAATGGTGGTTGGTGATATGGTCGAATTTGGCGGATTGTTGGGCCGCGCACCCATCATGGCCGTGAATCCGAACTCATCGGCGGTTTTCATTCGCCGCGGCGGACGGATTCCGGCGCCGATCCATTCGCTACGTAACTGATGACATATGCGGCGCGTAGGTGTAAGATTCGCTATCATTTGAGGTGACTGATGGAAGCTTTAGGCATGATCGAATGTTTTGGGCTGGTGGCCATGATCGAAGCCGCCGACGCTGCGGTAAAATCCGCCAATGTTGAGTTGGTCGGTTACGAGCGCATCGATGCCGGCTTGGTGACGGCGATCGTGCGCGGCGAAGTGGCCGCGGTACAGGCCGCCGTTCAGGCGGGAGCTGCCGCTGGGGCCAGGGTGGGCAAGGTAGTTTCCACCCATGTGATCCCGCGCCTGCATGCCAATGTTGACGAGGGTATTCCCGTACTTCATACGGGAGAGACAAATCGCAAAAAGATCAGCGGCTCGGTTCCTTCCCGGGATTAGACCCGGACCAGCGGTCGGTAAGTTTTACCTCCTCGTAAAGTGATTCGCCACTGACCCGGCAAACTTGATCTCGCGATCAGCAGGAAACGAAAGATGAAGCGAAATCCGGAGGTAACCGAAACGTTGCGTGGGGCCTTGGCCCGACTGATAACGCTTACTAGTTCAGGTGAATTGCATTGGGAGCGCCAACTGAATTCCTCTCACCGGTATGGCCGCTGGAAGAATCATCTGCTTATTATTGGTCCGGACCTCGATTCTGATGCGCAGAATACTCCTCGTTATTTGTTCATGACCCCTTTTGATTCGCCCGATTGTATCGAGATCAACTCGAACGACGCGGAATTGGGTCATTTGGTATTGGCTCTGGTGGATGCAGTTAATTCTGTGACCGTTAAGGAGCCAGCGACGGATCCCTTCGCTGTTACTGAGAGCTTTCTAAACCGGCTGTTTGATTAACGCCGGAAACGCGATCTAATTTACCGCCAAATTCACCGGTTGGAACCCCCAAAGGTTCCCGGGTTGCGAGGAATCTACTATGTCCGATGAGATCAAACTGACTGACGAAGCGTTTCACTTGTCGCAGATCCCCTTGTTCAAGGAATTGGACGCTAAGGAACTTGAACACCTGGCCGAGATGGTGACGCAGGTGCAGTTCAAGGCCGGTGAGGTTATCTTTCACCAGAACGATCCGGGCGATGCATTGTATGCCGTCGAATCGGGGGCCGTGCGGGTGTGGGTCCGGGATGAAGATGTTAAAGAAGTAACCCTATCGGAATTGAAGGCGGGCGATTTCTTTGGCGAATTAGCGGTGTTGGATAGTGGCGAGCGTTCGGCCACCGCAACTGCTACCGAAGACACCATTCTCCATCGGTTGTTGCGGGACGACTGTCAGAAGTTTTTGCTGGAACATCCGGCGTGCGCCTTGGACGTAGTGCGCGCGATAACCGGACGGATGCGCCAAACCAATCGTTTGATCACTGAGCGGACTGCGCGCAACGTGATGGCAGAGATGGATGAAAAGGCCACGTTTGGTCAGCGCATTGCGGATAAGGTTGCCGCCTTTGGAGGCTCGTGGACATTCATCATCATATTTATGAGCTTTCTGACCGCCTGGATGCTGACGAACGCGTTCATTTTGTCGCGCGTCGGTACCGGTGAGAATGGCGCACAATGGGATCCATATCCATTCATTTTGTTGAATCTAGCGCTTTCGATGACCGCGGCCATGCAGGCCCCCATCATCATGATGTCGCAAAATCGATCGGCCGCGAAAGATCGGATGGCAGCCGAACAGGATTTCAAGGTTAACCTTAAGAGCGAACTTATGTTGGAGGAGCTGATCCGCCGCGACCGCGAACGGGCGCAGCAACTCGACCAACTTTTGCATCGCCTTAAGCCGGAGACGGCCGGCAGCCAATCCGCCTAGTAAATTAGCGAAAAAGGACCAACCCCGAGTGATCACAACTGTCTATTTGGATCAACGAACCGGCGAGATCATTAGTGGGCTCCCGACTGCCGATATCAGCGAGATCTGTAAAGAGAAACACTTTGTGGCCTGGGTCGACGTAAGTGACCCAAGTTCACAGGATTTTCTAGATCTGGCCGAAGAGTTCAAGTTCCATCCACTAGCGATCGAAGATTGTTCGCATGCTCACCAGCGCCCCAAGGTCGACGAATACCCCGGCTATTACTTAATGGTGCTGTACGAGGCAGAACTGGCCGGACCAGATGATGAACTACAACTCCGCGAATTGAATATTTTCCTTGGTTCAAATTACCTGGTAACGGTACATAGCCGGCCGATCCGTGCCTTGGAAACCGCGCGGCGACTGTGGGGCGGGTGGACGGACCGCGCCGAAGGCGGGGCGGGGATCGTCACCTATCTGTTGATCGACGCGATCGTTGACGATTACATGACCTTGTTGGATCTGCTCAGTGAGCGGATCGACAATATGGAAGATTCGATCTTCGGCGAATTCAAGCCGGCCGCCTTGGAAGAGATATTCCGGGTCAAGAAGCAACTCTTGAACTTGCGCCGATCGATCACGCCGTTGCGCGATGTTTTCAATACCTTGCTGCGGCGCGAGCAACCGATCTTTGCGCGCGAGATCCACGTATATTTTCAGGATGTGTTCGATCATATCATTCGCGTCGCGGATACGATCGATACCATGCGCGATATGCTTAGCTCGGCCATGGATGCGTATCTGTCCGTGGCCGGCACGCGTATGAATGTGGTGATGAAGCGATTGACCTCCATCTCGACGATCCTGATGTCCGTTACCTTGGTCGCCGGCATCTATGGGATGAATTTCGCGGTAATGCCCGAGCTGCTTTGGCGTTATGGTTATGTGGGCGCGCTCAGTTCGATGGTAGTTATCGGGTTTATTCTTTATCTGTACTTTAAGAAGATCAATTGGTTATGAAATTACCGACGCACCTACAAAAGCACGATGACATTCACGAGAGTCATGCCGATCAATTGGCGCCGCTAGAGGAGCAGCTCGCCCACCCTGGGCCGGGCGGGGTGCATAACGTCAAGATCGCGAAGGAATTGATCGATGGGCCGGGTGACGCGAACCCTTTCCATCTGGAACCGCTGGTCGTGGCGATCTTACTGGGAGCGATCGCCTGGATCTTGTTCCTGGCCTATTTGACTTACCACTTCGTACCCAAGGAATAACGAAACGCAATTAGTAATTAATAATGTAGGCGGAAACCCGGCCGTCAGGAAGATGCAACCCATTCCGTACCGCATAGCGGTCACTCGATTGTAGACGTGGGTTTCAACCCACTGTGACCGG
>JBDSEC010000563.1:0-8204 GCA_039920205.1 Pyrinomonadaceae bacterium | reverse complement strand
ACCTTAACCTCGTACTCTCCAGTTGGTAGGTTGGTTAGGATATAGGAACCTACATCATTACTAGACGCAGTTCTGCGGAATCCCGTCGACGTTTGCGTAGCAGTGACGGTCGCACCGGGAATCACCGCACCGTTCTGATCAATTACCATCCCGATGAGAGTTGCGGTGGTTGATTGTTGGCCATTGACTAAAGGAACGATTGAAATAAAAAGAAAAACTGAAAGGGTAAGAAGTCTAGAAAATTTCATTGAACGATGAGTACTCCCTCGACCAAGATCGAATTTGATGGCTTGCTGAATCGAACCAGCGATCCATATAAAGACAGTTCAAGCTAACCGGTGTCAAAAGCAAACGAGTGGCCACTACTCGTAAAACGCACAATGATGCACCTAACATCTTTATTTTGAGTAGTTAGCGAAGGTTGAGACGGCTGGTACGTTGCTTAGGCGGCTAAATTGTATTCGTGCTATTTCGCGATATTCGTGAGATATGGCTACAATTGCCATATTTCGCCACTTAGACAGGCTAAACAAAATCGGTCAGACCGAGTTTTTTGATCCGGCTGCGAAGCGTCGAGGCAGGTACGCCCAGTAATTTGGCCGCGCCTTTTGGACCCGAGATCCGGCCGCGAGTGTGGCGTAAGACCTTCTCTATATGCTGACGTTCATTCTCGGTCAGCGTGGCAAACTGACCGGCGGATGATTCGGAGCTTTTAGCCCGTACCACCGTGGGAGTCGCGGGCGCGGTTTCGGAATGTCCCCGGAAGGCCTTAGGGGTCGCCTGCTCGGGAAGTTGGATGACCAACTCGTCCCCTTCCGAGACCAACACCGCACGTTCGACCAGATGCTGCAGCTCGCGAATATTCCCCGGCCACTCGTACGCCTGAAGTTTTTCCAGCGACTCGCGACTGACCTTGGTGAAAGTTTTTTGAAAACGCGAACCATACTTCTGCGCAAAGAAATTGACCAGCGGTAGAATGTCGTCCAGCCGTTCGCGCAATGGCGGCAAAGTGATCGGAAAAACATTCAGCCGATAGAACAGGTCCGAGCGAAAGCGCCGTTCGGCGATCAGCTCTTCCAACGGCTGATTAGTCGCGGCGATCAGGCGTACGTCGGTCTGTAACTGCTGCGTGCCGCCGACGCGTTCGAACGCCCCGTCCTGCAGCACGCGCAGAAATTTTGCCTGGGCTTCCATCGGTACGTCACCGATCTCGTCCAGGAAAACGGTACCGCCGCTGGCCACCTCGAACTTACCGGCTTTACGTTGATAAGCGCCGGTGAATGCACCACGTTCGTAGCCGAACAATTCCGTCTCGATCAAGGACGCCGGCAACGCGGCGCAGTTTACCGTCATCATCGGTAAATGGCTGCGATCGCTGCGGGCATGAATGTGATGGGCCAACAATTCCTTGCCCGTGCCGGTTTCGCCGCGCAGCAAGACCACGGTGTCGGCGCCGGCGACGCTTTGTGCCTGTTTCAGCGCGGCTTGAAAATTCGGACCGATCCCGATCATCTCCTGTTGAATTTGGTACAGTTCCTGGTTGGTCAGTACCTGATTCAGCTTGGCCTGAATGGATTCCTGATTCGCGATGATCGCGTTCTGGTAGGCCAGCAATTCGGGATCGAGATTGATACTCATTTTTGGTCGCTCGGACTAGGGCGTTTTTTTTGCAATTCGAACACCAATCATAGCAATCAGGGCCATTTTGTAACAAGGATTGGGTGCAAATTAATGAGAGTTGTAAATCAATCTATTGGTCGGATACCAACAAGGGCGCGGCGCGCAGCCTACGCCTATCTGGGCTAAACTTGAGTGCGAATGAAAACAGAATTCGACATAGAGATCATTACGACCGGCCAGTCGTTGGCGAATACCGACTTGGTTTCATGCTTTAACCCGCTTCGCAGGTTGGCCGAGTCAGACTACCCACGAGTTCCACGTGCGACGTCAAAACATATGCGAACTAGCGCATATCTTCAATAGAATGTTGTTGCGGGACCAAAGTTTCGGTGGGCAAATTTAAATTGCATCACGAACTAAGGACCCGTAAGCCAAAGTTTAACTTTTTGCCGTCAAGTCATTATCATAAAGCGAAGGAAGTGGAGAGATTTGCAATGAAACCGAAGAAATCTATCTGGCACTACCCTAGGGTGAAGGTCTGGGTTGTCGCATTGGTTGCGATCATGGGTTCGATATTTGTGGCGGGCACGGTGACGGCGCAAAAGCGACGGGCGCCCCGGGCGGCGGCTCCGGCAACCGCCGGCAAAACGATACGGATCCAAACCGCACCCAAGGCCACCATCTGGATCGACGATCTAAAGCGCGGCGTGACCGACGATTCGGGCAAGCTGGAGATCAAGCAGGTCGCATCGCGAGCGCATGTCATCCGCGTACGCGCGACCGGATATAAAGAGATCACTCGCCCGCTGACGCCGCCCTTGCCCGCGACTTTAACTATCAAAATGACCGTACCCGCTGACGCCGCCGAAGCCGCGTTTCAATCGGCGGAAACGGCGGCGGCCACCGCGAAAGATGACGACGGACGTCGGGCTGCGGTGGTGTTTTACCAAAAGGCCTTGTCTCTTCGTCCGCGATACCCCGAGGCACATGTGGGCTTGGCGCGGGTCTATTCAGACCTGAACGAACACGATCTGGCCCTGGATTCGATCGACGAGGCCCGCGATGACCGGCCAAACTTTTCGGTAGCATCTACCGTGGAGGGCCGGATCTGGCGCGCATTTCATGACGATGAAAAGGCGGTCGAGAGTTTCAAACGGGCCATTCGCGAAGCGCGCGGTTACCAACCCGAAGCCCACACCGGGTTGGGACTCACCTACGAAGATCTGAGCCAATACGAAGAGGCGGCCGTTGAGTTCAAGACGGCGATACTGCAACTGGCCGACACGGAACCTTTGGTTTATCAATTACTGGGATCAACCAACGAAAAGCTCGAAAAGTATAAGGAAGCCGTTGCGGCATATGATAAATACCTGGAATTGGCACCGAATGGAAATCTGGCGCCGGCGGTACGGTCAGTGATCGATCAGTTGCGGCGGCAAGCGAATGGCGAGGAGCCAATTCCGTAATGGAGCGGGGCCTAGGCCCCGTTCCGTTACGAAATCGCGTGAATAAGGGACCGCCCGTCCCTAGATCACGCGGAGCAGAAACAGTATCAGCACGATGATCAGAATAAGTCCGAGTGTGCCGCTCGGATAATACCCCCAACCGCGGCTGTGCGGCCAGGCCGGCACCGAACCGGCCAGCAGGATCACTAAAATGATGACTACGATCAAAAACATTGAAGTCCCCTCCGTTAACCGATTTCTGCGCTAAACTGGCAACGCCCGTTCTACGACTATTATTAATAGTCGAAGCTGAAATGATTGTCCGTACGTTCCCGCACAGAGCCGCACCTGACGAAAAATGATGGAAATTATCTGGCAATTTGGTAAACGAAGGTATTTGCTGGGCCGGGAAACCCTTATCTTGGGCATCGTAAACGTCACGCCCGACAGTTTTAGTGACGGTGGGCAACACAATTTGCCGGACGCAGCCTTCGATCATGCGGCCAAACTGGTCCGCGAAGGTGCACATATCCTGGATATCGGTGGTGAATCGACCCGGCCCGGCGGCGATGCGGTTCCTGTGCAAGAAGAATTGGATCGGGTGATACCAGTCATCGAGCGACTGGCCCGGGAGTTCGACGTTCCCATCTCGATCGACACCACCAAAACCACGGTCGCACGTGCGGCGATCGCCGCTGGAGCCGAGATCATCAATGACATATCGGGCCTGCGCTTTGAACCGGAATTGGCGGATTTGGCGGCGGCAACCCAAGCTGGTTTGATCCTGATGCATTCGCTGGGCGATCCGAATTCGCTGCATCATCAACCGGCGGTGTACGACATTTTCGAAACGATCCTTTCCGGACTGGAGGCGGCGGTCGCAGACGCGGTACGACGCGGCGTCGATCGCGACGCGATCGTGCTGGATCCCGGCATAGGTTTCGGGAAAACTTTCGAACAGAACGTAGCCCTGATCGCTGACTTTGGTTCGTTGGTAGGTGGAATATATGACCGGCCTTGGCTGGTAGGCACCTCGCGGAAATCGTTCGTCGGCCGGTTATTGAACGGGGCACCGGTAGATCAACGATTGTATGGATCATTGGCGACCGCTACTTCCGCGGTGATCGACGGCGCGCATATCGTACGCGTTCATGATGTGGCCGAAACCGTGCAAACCCTGCGCGTGATCGACGCCCTGCGCGCATCCGCTGACCCACCAGATTGAAACTCGTCCCAGACGTGATAGCATATTGAAAAACCAGATCGTGCCCGAGGACTGACTGATGCTGCAATTGCCGAAATTCGTGCGGTGGGGACTGACCACCATCATCCTGCTGTTCGTTTGCGGTTTTACCGAATGTTATAAGCCGGTGACCGACACCAATCTGCCCAAAGGCATCAAAACCGTCGCCGTTCCGGCGTTTCAGTTCGAAAGCAGCGCCCTGCGTTTCAAGGTCGAATCGCGCTTCACACGCGCGGTCATCACCGAATTGATCAAACGCGGACACGGGCTGAAGGTGCAAGGCGAACGCGAAGACGCCGATGCGGTAGTTGAGGGTTCGATCAAGAGCTTTAACTTTTCGGGCGTGTTGTTGGACAGCAAAGGTCGCGCGCGTGTTTTCGAGGTGACCATCAATGCCGCCGTCACGGTCCGCGATCAACGCCAGAACAAAGTACTCTACGATAACCAGAACTATATCTTCCGCGACTCGTTCGAATTCACCGACGATCCGCGTTCGTTCTTCAACGAAGAGGATCCCGCGGTGGACCGCATGGCGCGCAGCTTTGCTGAATCGGTAGTTTCGACGTTGATCAATGGGTTTGGCGTTAACCAAGAGAAGTAGCAGCCCGGCTCCGTCATAGGGGCTAACATAACGTGTAGCAAACTCCCCTCCCTGGCTAAGGAGGGGAAAGGGGCCGTAAGGCCCCGGGGGTGGTTCGTTCTGTAAATGTTTTTTTTGGTCCAATTTAAGATTTTGCAGAACTACCACCCCACGGCCGCAAGCGGCCTACCCCTCCTAAGCATAGGAGGGGAGTTTTAGGCCAATAGCCCGACTTGAACGATTGAATTAACTCCTATGAGGCCGGGGGCCCCCGTCATGCCCAAACAAACTCGCGACGATCTAAGAACACAACTCAGACAGGGTGAATTGGCGCCCGTATATCTGCTGTTCGGGCCGGAAACATTCCTGCGTAATCAGGCCGCGCGCGCCATCACTGAACTCACGGTCAAGAACGATCCGTTGCGCGAATTCAATGATGTGGGTTTCAGCCTGCTGACGGACCCACTAAACGACGCCCTTTCCGCGGCGGAACAGATGCCGATGATGGGTAGCCGCCGGGTCGTACGCATTGAATGCGTGAAAATGAAGGGCCAAAAACTCACCGAGGAAGAAGAGAATGCGATCCTGCAGTATGTGCAGCGGCCCGCGGAAAGCAGTGTCGTGATCCTTCTGATGGAAGAGATGGACAAACGGTTTAAGTTCACCAAGACTTTGCAAGAAGCCTGCTATGCGGTCGAGTTTGGCGTGCTGGATGAAAAAGAACTGGAGAAATGGACGCGTGATCGATTCAAGGAATTAGAAACCTCGATCGACGCCAGTACGCTCCACCACCTTTTGAGCTTAACCGGCAATAATGTCCGCAGCGTTATGGCCGAGGTGGACAAACTGGCGACGGCCGCGCTTCCGGCCGCCGTAGTGACGGCCGAACTGGTCGATCAATTGGTGCCGCGCTCGCGCGAGCAAGACAATTTCGAACTTACTAATAAATTGGTGGCGAATGACCGCACCGGTGCCCTGCGAATCCTCTATCGAATGATGGAAGACGGGGCGGAACCGTTGATGGTGATCGGACTGCTGGCATCGAACTACCACAAACTGGTAATTACCAAGGAATTGATGACTCAGGGGCGGCCGGTGGCCGAGGTGTTAAAGGTCGTGGGCTGGAAACCGGAAAGCTTTCTCACCTGTGCCCGGCGTTCGGACGCCGCCAAATTGGCCCACAGCATCAAACTGATCGCCGATGCCGATCTGGCAATTAAGACTTCGCTGGCTACGCCGCGGATGCAGATCGAACTGTTGGTCTTCGAACTGTCGGCCCGGGCCTAGTCCATCGGCCGCAGATCGGGTTCGACCCATTCGAGTTTGGCGGTTTCCGATATCAATCGTTCGCGACGGTAATATTTAAATATCACCTTGCCCTCTGCGTTTTGTTCCAGGCAGCGACCGATCAATTCCAAACGCGATTCGTTCGGCCCGCGTTTGGCGACGAAACCAAATAGTCGCCGTAGCCAAAATACCGTGATCGTTTCGTGGTAGCCATCGATCCCATGATGCGCTAAAAAGCGCTTCAGCCCGGCGCGCATGATATCCACCGCGGCTTCATATTCCATCGACGTCAAATAGCTCAATGCGACGGTCAAATGCCGCCGGTGACTGAAATCACCCGGCGGCATCGAACCGGTTTCGAACGCTTTAACCAGGGCCTCGATCTCGTCGATACTCATGGTTGAACGTACTGTTCCACTCATCCTTCCCTCCAAATAAAAAAGTGAAGCGGACCAGAATTAACTGGTCCGCTTCACTCGAATGTTTAGCTTTCTAAGGTGTGACTTAGGCGGTTGCCTGATTCACCTTCTTGGTCAAACGCGATTTATGCCGCGCCGCCGCATTACGATGCAGGATACCTTTTTGCACGGCCTTGTCTATGCGCGAGATCGTGATCGGCAACAATTCCTTGCTCTCGGCCGTATCCTTCGCCGCCACCGCCGTGCGGAACTTCTTCAGCGCCGTACGCAATGCAGTGCGGTTATTCTTATTGATCTTGCGGCGATTCTCGTTTTGCCGAACACGTTTTTCGGCGGACTTATGATTAGGCATTCAATTCTCCGTAAAATAGCTCAATAGCATCTTGCACACACCACCGCCGGTAGTCCCGAAATCAGTGTTAAGCGCAAGCTAATGACTATACCGAGCCACTTTGCCGGTGTCAAGGCGACGAATTGCGTCATCAAAAACCCACTCCAAATGGGTATCGTTGCCTCATTTAAAAAACCACTCCAAATAACTACGGGTGTCGGCGAACTGGTTGGTTCCGGGCTCGGCGTTGGGCTTCCATTTACTGTCGGGCTAACGGTTGGTGATGGCGAAGCCGTGGGCGACGGTTCGGGCGATTGTGCCCACTCCGCGAATCGTGACTACTTCACCGCCCGCGCATCCGCAGCCGCCGTAATTGATCTCTTTCGTGGTCGAGTCGTGATTCCTCGTGATTAGCAGTCGGCCCTTCCAATAATACGTTTAGTAGCTGTAGATCCAACCTACCGAATCATCTCGGTACGGAGCGAACCCGCGGCTGATCTCTCTTGGGTGCGAGGTTCCGTCAACCAGTCCCATGATGTCGTAACGAACGACTTGCACTTTATAACCGCCAATGCAGCCTGGGTGCACCGAGAATATGGTTTTACTTCGGGCATTTTAACGAATTGTATTTAGTACCGACAAAGTACCGAATTTCAATCAATATATCGTCTGAGGTAAATACGTAGGCAAGTCCTTCCTGGTCGTCAATATAGCTGACCAAGTCAGGAACGCCTGGGCTTTCATGCGCCTGGCGAAAACGGCGCTGATCCAAACTGCGTGGGGTTAACTCTGGCGGTTCGTCGGGACGAAATGAGATCGCGGTAACCGTCCACTCTAGAACATTTAAATCAGGACTCGACTTTCCATCCGACTTACAACGATCAAATGGATAGTAATCGAAATACGCTATGCCTGTTTTAAGCTCATAGGTAACATAATATCCATTGCTATACGGCTTGCCCAGCTCTCTTTCAACATCAAATCGAGTCGACTGCAACAATTTGATGCTTGGCACTAAATTACCGTCCTGAGCACTCACCTTTGGTATGAATGAAACGCCTAGGAGTAGTGCAACGACGCACAAAGTCACATTATTTTTCATCTTTATTTTGCTTTATTGAAACAGTTCGCATTTAGTTGTTGATGGGCGATCGTTCCGCGGGCGTAACCCCGAGCTTTCATCCTCTCGGATGCGGCTGTCCTATCAGCCTTCGGCATCATCTTAATTTCGGTCTCGCATGTCTATGAGATCCACCACTCAATCAATTGGCTACACATC
>JBDSEC010000562.1:0-4215 GCA_039920205.1 Pyrinomonadaceae bacterium | reverse complement strand
GCGATACGTCGATACGGCGGCGAACGATACGGCGAAAGTTGTAATTCTCTTCCGGAGTGCGCGGCAGGTGAGGCGTCAATAGATTGCCGCCGTTGGCCATGGCCGATACCAAGGTGGCCAGTTGGATCGGAGTTACCTCGAAATCGTCACCATGCGACGACATATGATTCACTGCGTATCCGGATTTAAAGAGCGGCACGCGGCCGGCCGATTCATTCGGCTGATTGATGCCGGTCGGTTCGCCCAAGCCGAGCTGGCGGGCGTACTTGACCATGCGCTCGAAACCCACCTGACCGCCCACGTTCTGAAAATATCCGTTGTTGGAATAGGCTAACGAGTCGGTCAGATCCAACCGGTAATTACGGTCGGCGATGTTCACGGTGTCGCCGTTATCGATCACATGCTCGCTCAGGCCCGCCATACCCGTTACGAGTTTGATCGTCGAGCACGGCTTGTACCCCTTGCGCAGCGCCCAGTCCTGATTAACCACGGTAAAGACGCGGCCCGATCTGGGATCCATTACGACGACCGAACCCGCCTTGTTTCCCAATGCCTGGATCGCGATGCGGCGGATCTCCAGATCCTCGCCCGTGGTTTCGTCTCGTAGAATATTGGCTTGGGTCTCGTCGCGCAGCCCCTGATCTATCGCCCGGCGGCGGGCTTCAGCGGCGGCGGCGGCCGCACGGCGACGGCGTTCGGCTTCGAGCGCCTCTTGACGGCGTCGGTCGGCCACGAGCCGGGCGGCCTTCTCGCGCTCGCGTTTCGAGTTCTTGCCTTTGTCTTTTGCCGCAGCCGCTTTGTCCTGCGCCGTCTGCTTGTTTGAACGCTTGTCGGCGGCGGTGTCGCGTTTGTTCGCGTTGCTTTTGGCCGGTTTAGCGGCCGTTTCGCGGGTGTCCCTCTTGGTGGTTTTGGCGGGAGCAACCGGTGGTTTGTGCCTGTCTTTGGCTACCACGGTAAAGCCTAAGGCGGTCAACAAGACCATCAACAGCAAGAACGAAAGGATACGGCGAAGGCGGAAGGACGCGTAGTAATTCAGCGACATCGGGTGCACCTCAGAACTCTGGTAAAGTTACGTGACCGATCACCGCACGGCGCTCGAAAGCGCGACGGCAAAGTTTTACTTAGCAGGTTTTTAGGAGAGCAGGCCGTACCCGGCACACCCGAAAGTTTCGGGCGGCAATTCGGCATTAATTCGCAACACGGCTAATTTACGTAGCCGCGGCTATCCTGAAAGGGGGCTTGACCTGTGATTTCGGTCTCGCGGGGAGCTTTGCTTTGAGACCTGGGTCACTATACCATCTGCCTCTAGAAGGCGGCAATCAATTTTTGCACCGTTTTCCCCGCCCGCCGTTTCGGGGCGAGCCGAAACTATATTGCATCCAGGGGACGACCCAGCCGCATCACTGCTCAGCCATGAAGGTGCCAAACCTATTTCACAGTTTTCGCGTTCGTTTTGTACTGGTGCTGGCCGGTCTGCTTTTTGCGACCTTGTCGGTCCAGTACGTGTTGAATTTACGTAGCGAGCGCAAGAATGAAGCCGTGCGCGAAAATCAGGAACGGGCGATGATCGCCGGCATCTCCTTGGGCGTGCGGGGGATCACCTCGACCCTGCGCTTAGACAAATTGCGCCAGGAAAATCCGCAGTTTGATGAGGTCAATGGCCGTGTCGCGAATGTGATCATTGTCGATAATGAGTGGAAGGTCTTCGACAGCCTGCGCGAGGACCAATGGCCGGTGCTGCAACCCGACGGCGTAACCTATAAAAAATTCGATCTAAAGGAGATCGTCGTTCCTCCGCTAGTCAATGCCGAAGAGTTCAGCGCCGATCTGGCCCATTTTCCGCAAAGCACCATGGTTGATGGGCAGATCATTAAATCCGAAGCCCAGGCCTTTCGTATCACCACCGATCAAGGCAGTTGGATCGTGATCGTCGTCTTGAAAAGCGATAAAGAAACGCGCGGGTTTTGGAATCAACAAGCCGCCCGTCCCCTGGTATATACCTTAGGCGTTCTGTTACTAGCAACGATCTTTGCCACGATCCTGGTTTGGCGCTTTACGCGACCGGTGGCGGCACTGGCTACGGCCGCGCAAAAAGTGGCGGCCGGGGATCTCAGTTTTCGCGTGCCGGACAGCGATCGACGGGACGAGATGGGCCAACTGGCCACGCAGTTCAATGAGATGATCGAGAACTTGGGACGGGGACGCGAATTAGAGAACAAGCTTCACCAGTCGGAACAATCCGCCGTCATTGGGCGATTGGCTTCAGCCATTGCGCACGAGATACGCAATCCGTTGAATTTCATCAACCTAACTTTGGACCACATGCGCGAGACCTTTTCACCCGACGACGGGGAAAAACGCGCCTTGTTTGCCAAGCTGACCACACAGCTGAAAGCCGAGGTCGCGCGGATAAATAACCTGATCACGGCGTTCTTGAACTATTCACGCCCGTACAAGTATGACCTGCGGCCGTTGGATCTGGCGGCCGAGACCGAACGCGCCTTGCAGTTGGTGCGGCCGCAGGCTGCCGATTCCGGCATCGAGATCAATTTTGCCGAGGCGACGGATACACCGAAAATGATGGGCGATGCCGATCCACTTCGTTCGGTTCTGACCAATCTATTCCTGAACGCCATGCAGGCGATGCCTGGTGAAGGCGACCGGTTGAACGTTCGCATTGAGCCGACACCGGACCGGTCCCGCGTGCGGTTGATCGTGACCGACACCGGCTGCGGTATCGAACCCGCAGATCTGCCCAAGCTTTTCGAGCCATATTTTTCTACTAAAGAAACCGGGACCGGACTGGGGCTGGCCATTGTCAAAAAGGTCGTGGACGAACACGGCGGCACAATTGATGTACAATCTGAGACCGGCAAAGGAACAACCTTCACGGTAACATTCGCGGCGGAAACGCCGGGTGACTTAGCGTAGGATCGTTTTCGGGAAGCAATGAATTGAACTGACGCGCGCCGAGCGCGAACCGAAAGGCACACGAGCCCCACAATTCTTTCAAATTTATGTCACGTAAAAGCATATTGGTCGTAGACGACGAGAAGAGCCAGCGCGAGATCTTGGAAATGATCTTGAGCGGCGAGGGCTACGACGTAACGACCGCTTCGTCGGGCGAAGCGGCCTTGAAATTCGTTAAGGACCGCCGGTTCGATCTGGCCCTGACCGATCTGAAAATGACCGGTATGGATGGTCTGGAACTGCTTTCGCAGTTGTTGGTTCAGGATTCGTCGATCATCGTGATCTTGCTGACGGCGCATGGTTCGATCGATTCCGCCAAAGAGGCCCTGCGCCGGGGCGCCTTCGATTACTTGCAAAAACCGTTCGAGCGAGAGGCCCTGCTCGAGACCATCAACCGGGCGCTCCTTAAACTGGACGAACTTGACACTGAGATCATTTCCGAATCGGCCGAGATGGAAGCCGTCAAGAAGATGATCGTAAAGGTCGCAAGGTCCAGTTCGACGGTGTTGATCCGCGGTGAAAGCGGTACCGGCAAGGAATTGATCGCCCGCGCTATCCATAACCAGAGTCCCCGTTCGACCGAAATGTTTCAAGCGGTGAACTGCGCCGCGATCAACGAAAATTTATTGGAATCGGAATTGTTCGGACACGAGAAGGGGTCCTTTACCGGAGCGCACGCCGAGAAAAAAGGTTTGTTCGAGGTGGCCGACCGCGGCACGCTTTTCCTGGACGAGATCGGCGAGCTTGATGTGACGATGCAGGCCAAGCTCCTGCGGGCCTTGCAAGAACGCAAGATCCGACGCGTCGGCGGTACGCACGAGATCAGCATCGACGTGCGTGTGGTGGCCGCCACCAATCGCGACCTGCGCGCGATGGTCGCCGACGGGCGATTTCGCGATGACCTCTATTACCGGATCAATGTGTTGTCGCTGGATCTGCCGCCGCTGCGCGAACGGCCCGACGACATTCCCGTGCTGATCGAATTCTTCCTGAAGAAACATCTGCGCAACAGCACCCATACCGTGCGCGGCCTGATGCCGGATGTGAGAAAGATGTTGCAGGATTACAGTTGGCCGGGCAATGTGCGGCAATTGGAATCGGCGATCGAACGCGCGATCCTTTTGTGCGAAGGCGATCTGATCACCATCGAAGATCTGCCGCTAGAAGTTCGTCAGGACACCAAACCGGCCACGACCAGCGACACCGGATTTAAACTGCCCGCCGGAGGTATTGATTTTGAAGACG
>JBDSEC010000561.1:0-5361 GCA_039920205.1 Pyrinomonadaceae bacterium | reverse complement strand
ACTCGCACTTCTAATTGCACCCGTTCGACTTCCAAAAACAAAAACGCCGGTCATCTCAGAAAACAAAGATGACCGGCGCAAGATGGACGCGTGCGGAAGGGAATCCCGCACGCGTTGGTTTTCGCTACTGGATATAGCGGACCGGGACGGCGACATCGCCCGCCAAGCCGAAGCCCTGCGAACTGGATCCGCCGCTGCTTTGCAAGACGTACCAGGCACCCGTGCGGAACACGGCCACATCGTACTTGCCGTCGCCGTCGTAATCGCCCGGAACGGGTACGTCACCGGTCGTACCCCATCCGACTGAGGTCGTTCCGCCGCCGCTCTTCAGAATGTACCAGTTGCCGGTACGGAACACGGCATAATCTACCTTGCCGTCACCGTCGTAATCCGCCGGTGCGATCACGTCACCGGACAAGCCCCAGTTAACGGTGTTCATGCCGCCGGTGCTCTTCAGGGTGAACCAGGTACCGATGCCCGGACGGAAGACGGTCGGGTCGGCCTTGCCGTCGCCGTCAAAGTCGGCCACCACCGGAACATCACCCGCCTGTCCCCAGATAATGCTGTAGAGCGAGCCGTCGCTGCTGCGAAGGGCGTACCAAGCATTGGTGCTGGGCCGGAAGACCGCGACGTCGGTCTTGCCGTCGCCATCGTAATCGGCCGCCATCGGAAGATCGCCACTAGCGCCGAACGTGACGCCGGTAAAGCCGGCGGTGCTGCGCAGCAAGTACCACTGATTGCCGCTGCGAACCACGGCTTCGTCAGTCTTACCATCTCCGTCATAGTCACCCGGGGCCGCGACGTCGCCGCTGGTGCCAAAGTTGATCGCGGCAAACCCGGCCGTCGAACGGTTCAAGTACCAGGTGCCGCCACCACGTACGACCGAAACATCCGATTTGCCATCGCCGTCAAAGTCCGCGCGAACCTTGAAGTTGGTGACAACCGCCGAACAGTTGTAGGTGTTGATGATACGAATTCCGTCAATGTTCACGCCGGGGCCCGCGGTCCCGGTGTCGGTTCCATTGCGGAATTTGAACTTAACATTCTGACCTGCCGCCCCCGCCGGGAGATTAGCCAACACGGTGATGTAACCGCCCGAATTGCCGTTCCAGGCCAGACGTCCGGCCAATGGATTGGTACTCATGTTGTTATCCAAGGTCGATACATAACCGCCGGTGATGAACGAACCACCCGCGGTCACAATGTCTTGGAAGGCGCCGCCGGCGATCGAGATCTCCAACAACGCTCCATCGTAGGTACCTTCCGTTTGATAATTGATACGGAAGGTAAGTTTCGCGGCCGCCGAAGGCACGGCGAAATCCGTCGTGGTAACGTCGGAACCGCTGGAAGTCTCGGGCGAAGAAGTAAAGATCGCGTTCGGCGCCGTATCCGGCGTTGCCGTGGACGATACCCACGCCACGCCACTGCCGGTAACTGCCGTGGTCCAACCGGCCGGAAGCGCCGGCGCCGTCAAACCATCGAAACTCTCGGACGTTCCGTAAGCGGGTTGACCGACACTCAGAACGAAAGTTGGGGTGTAAGCACCCGCACTGCTAGTAATATCGACCGGAATGGTCAGACGAGCGCCGCAAGCCGTGGCCGCCGGAACCGTATAGTTAAAGTTACGGTTCACGGTAGCCAAGCCTCCGATCGTTCCATAATTCTGCTCATTACCGGCTATAGTTGCGTTCACGTTCGAGATGGGGTTGGTACTGAGCGTCGACAGAGGAACCGTTAGTACCAGATTTTCGCCCGGCTCAGCGATACCGTTATTGTTTCCGCCGGCGTCCGTAAACGTCACGTTCCCCACCACCGCGTTCGGCATCGAGAAGGATTGGATCACGGCGTTGGCGGCCAGACCATCTTTCGCGCCGAAACCGGCGCCGCGCGTGGCAAAACCATTCCAGATGTCGGCCGTGTCGGCGCCGCCGAAACCAGCCACATCCGCCGCCAGGATAGCGTCACGGGCCTGAATGAAATTCGGGCTGGTCGGCGTCAACTTCAAACCATCCGTGGTTATCTGCATCATGCGCGCATTGCCGGCGGCATAACCCATCCGCGTGATAATGCGGGCACGAACCTCAAGTAACATCATGCACCAAACTTCACCCGCGTTATGTACCTCGGTCGCGGTGTTGGTGATCCACGGGGCGATACCAAAGGCGCCATCGGAGGTGTTGATCTGTGCCGGGTCGATATCGGCCAAGGTCAGCGGGTTGTGCGGGTTGCCATTCGTTCCCAAGGTCGTCTTTACCGCATAGGGAAAACGTCGTATGCCGTAATAGTAATTGTTGGTTCCCAAGGTCGAGAAATTCAACGTTGCATACGCGCCCATGGCATAGGTCGCGTTGACGTCTTCGTCGGCGGTGGAAAGGATCATCCGGCCGTAAAAGTCCGACCAGCCTTCGCCCATACTGCCGCCGCGATTGCCGGTCAATCCGGTAGCATTGCCGATCAAGCGGTTGGAAAGCCCGTGGGTCATTTCATGGATCGAGATCTCTTGGTCGATATCGCCATCGCGATCGGGGTTCGGCCCGGTAAAAATGTACATCTGCATGCGGCCACGGCCACCGTCCGCCGGCGTACTGAAATTGGCGTTATTGGTGCCGGACGAATCTTGCGATTCGGCCCGGACGCGATCAGCGGCCACGCCGCCACGGCCGAAATTGTCGTTCTGGAAATTACGCGCGGCTTCGGTAAAGCCATACGTGTACATGATGTCGTGATACCGATTGGTCCAGAAAAATAGATTGGTCGCGATCCCATTCTGATAATCCACGACTAACGGGGCATCGGCGCCCAAAGGCGGCGGGTTGTAAGTGAAATTGAAGGTGCGGTTGGGGGCCCCCGTTACCGCAGCATCCACGCCGTCAACGCCGTCGCGGTCCAGTCCGGCCTGTACGTTATTTCCATCGGTGGTATTGTTTCCGTCCGTGATCCAGCCCAAATTGTCGAACGCCGGCAGTTCACTGATGACCGAAACGGTACTGCGGCTAACTCCCGTGCCCTGCAGTCCAGAACCCGGAATGGCAGTCGTCGGGGACAAAGGACCCGGATTGTCACTCGGGTAGATAGTGTACGAAGCGGACTGGGTCTGGTCGTTAGTGGTGTTCTTGCGCCAAAGCAGCTCGCCGGTCTGTGCATCCACGACCACGTAATACGCCGCCACCGGTTCCCACAGATAAACCCGCCAGGCCAATCGAGCGACGCCCGGCTCCAAGGGGAAATACATCAATTCCGCCGTCGAAGGATCAGAAAACTGACCCTTGGCAAATTCGATCACGTTACCATTCTGCTTTTGCGCGGTGACCTGCACATCCGCCGCGGTCGGGATATGGTTGATGAAACGGGCGGCGGCAAATACCGCATCTTCCGGTCGGCCGCGTTCGGTTGATAAAGACGAATTCTCGAGGCCGGGAGCGAGATTGTTGATCAAACGGGCAATGGCGCCATCGCGCGTGATCATAGCGCGAACTTCGCCGCGGAAAACCGGGATCCCGTTGAACTCCTGGCCCAGATCCACATACGACAGGTTGCCGTCGGGATTGGTGTAATCGGCGACCACCTTAAGCTCGGAGATCTGCCCACGATCGAGGCCGATCAGCCCGTTGTTTTCGCCCAAAAAGGCCTTAACCATCTCGGCGTGCTTTTGATTGGTGCCGATGCCGTTGGGTGCAGTCAGGAAGTTGCGCTGCAGCACGTCGGTGCCAATAACTTCCGGTGCGCCCAAGTCCGGGCTGTATTCGACCACCAACGAGGTAACGCGTTGGCGCAGATCCGCCGCGCCGTTCAACATCTGCTGTTGCGTGAACGCCAGATCGGAAACGCCGCGATTGGCCGATTGACGAAAGTTCGCGATCTTCAGGGCGGAACTCTTATCAAGACGAATATCGTAATTTTCTAGTCCCGCCGTGTCACTCTTGGTCACGTGGTACGGATTCGCGCCGGGGGTTGCGGGGGACTTCGTGCTCACCGCTTGTGAACCGAATTCCGAGGGAAGTAATACCAACACGGTGGAAATAGCCAGGACGGCCAATCCCAGGTGAAACCAAAAGCGATTGCCTTGCGGCGAAAACAAATTCATCAAACGGCCCTCCTGAAAGGCGTAGATCAGATACGGTTTCGAATCATTAGATCCTGCGGTAGGCGCTCGTATTCGGGCGGGGATCACTACCGCGGATAGATAATGGATAGGTGCAATAATTCGGGCAATACATAGTAATACGGAACTGGGACCAGGCAAAGTGCGGCAGCAACGAGTGGCGGTAGTATTTTGACCCCGGTCCGAGGCCGGCCGTGCTCAGTCTGAGTCCCGCTTGGTTTGGGTGATCGTCGCCCGGGGGTGGTGCCGGTCATAGGTCTGCCGCAAATGCCGGTTGGTCATATGGGTGTAGATCTGCGTGGTCGAGATATCCGTGTGTCCCAAAAGAGCCTGCACCGATCGGGAATCGGCGCCATTTTGGATCAAATGCGTGGCAAAACTATGCCGCAAGGTGTGGGGCGTTACCCCTTCCAGACCGGCCTGTTTGGCGTACTTCTTGATCGCGACCTGAATGAACTCGGGGGTCAGTTTAACGCCGCGCGGGGTCAGGAATAGGTAAGGACTCGCCCGCGCCTCGGACCGGTTACGAACCGGCAGATAAAGCTGCAACCAACGCACGGCGCTTTTCCCGATCGGCACGCGTCGCTGTTTGTTCCCCTTGCCGTGGCAGGTAAGTAACCCGGCGGCCAGTTCAATGTCCGAAATGCGCAATCCCGCCGCTTCGGAAACCCGTAGACCGGACGAGTACATCAATTCGAATAATGTGCGGTCGCGCAAACCATTTTCGGTAGTGGTGTCCGGAACGGCCAGCAATCGTTCCATCTCGGCTTCGGTCAGAAAGCGGGGAAGGTAAGCGGTGCGTTGCGGCGTATCCAGATCTTCGGCCGGGTGTTTACGGATGTGGCCGTCGATCAGCAAGAACTTGTAGAATCCACGCGCCGCGCTGACCATTCGCGCGACCGAAGCGGGTGCCAGCCCTTCGCGGCTCAGCGACGCGATCCATTTCCGCAGATCGCTGCGCTCCAGTTCCGCTGCCGATGTAGATTCGCGCGCGCTCCATTCCTGCAAACGCTCGAGGTCCCGGGCGTAACTCGCGACCGATCTTTCGGCCAAGCCCTTCTCGACGCGCAAATATCCCAGATATTCGCTGACCAGATCACGCTTCGATTCCCCGTGGATTTCCATTATCTGTTCAAATTTGGTCGACACCAGGAACGGGCGGGTTAACCGCCGGAGGGCGGGCGACTCGCCCGCAACGTGCCCTACCACGCCATACTAAAACAACGCGCCTCGTACGCTGCACATTTAACCGCAACTGT
>JBDSEC010000560.1:0-7275 GCA_039920205.1 Pyrinomonadaceae bacterium | reverse complement strand
CAACCAAAACGCCGGGAGCGCGGACATCCTTGTCCGCAAGCTTGCGCAGCAAGCTAACGTAAACCTAGACTCAATCCACGGGATCACCACATCCATTGACGGCGAATGTTTTACTCACTCACCATCGTTCCCAACATACGCAATACTAAATCGCCATTCGCTTCTGGTCCGGCAAAGCCCCGCCTTTACCGGGTTGTTCTCGACATACGCCTTCGCACTACGAAAATGATCAGCATCCCGAATTCGGCGGTCAAAGTAGTCTTCCTGCCAGAATTGTCCGCGCCGTCCCAAAATGCGATTTGCTTTAGTAGCCGTATAACTGTTGATCGAATGCATGATCGCGGCCAGCCGGTGTTCGCCGAGTGGCCGAAGCATAAAGTGCATATGATTCGGCATCACGACCCACGCGTACAAGCGATATCTCTCTTCGTTGAAATACAAAAGTGAATCTTGCATTTGTTTCGCCACCCGCTCGTCCCGCAAATAGCAGCGTCCATAGCCTTGATCCAAATAAGCATCAATGCGTTTGCGCAAGGTTCGATCCATTTCTTCCTCTGGCAGGTGGGCTAACATGCGTTTCCACCGATCAAGGACCGATTGAGGCATTGAGTCACCCAGATGCAGAGTGAGTGATTGAACTATCTCCCCGCCGTCGAAATGCGGCAAGTATCCGCGGCCGTGCCATCCGCGAACGTTCAGGCCTTCTCCGGTTCTGGCGATCTCGCTCATATGTCGGCCACATTGTAAAAAAGTTCGGGAGTTTTACGCAACCGATTTGGTGGCTGGCAATGTTGAGTTCAGGTTTACGTTAGCTTGCTGCGCAAGCTTGCGGACAGGGATGTCCGCGCTCCCGGCGATTTCGAGCCGTTAGGGCAGGATCAATATTCTTTTGAATCACTTTGACCGGCGTCGCGGTGAGCAGGTGGGTTGAATTCCGGCTTACGTTAGCTTGCTGCGCAAGCTTGTGGACAGGGATGTCCGCGCTCCCGGCGCGCACGTCGTTAAGGTCGAATTGTGTGTTCTTTTGGATGACCGAGATAGAGTGATCGCGTAAGGATGGCTGAGGATTAGAGTTATTTTCGGACGATGTGTCCAGGTTTACGTTAGCTTGCTGCGCAAGCTTGCGGACAGGGATGTCCGCGCTCCCGGCGATTTCGAGCCGTTAGGGCAGAATCAATATTCTTTTGAATCACTTTGGCCGGCGCCGCGGCGAACACGTCACCCTTTCACCCTTTCACCCTTTCACCCTTTCATCTTCCCTAGGCAGTGGCACGCGAATTGTATTAACCTCACCGGTAACTCCACGAGCGGGACCGCCGGTGCGTTGCGGTTGGACCAGCCAGGAAAATAGTTGGTTCCCAATAGAGGTTACTAATGAAAACAAAGGACGACCCCGGTATGAACAAACAAACCACACGCCAACGCGGTTTCTCGCTGATCGAATTGATGATCGTCGTGACCATCATCGGTATCATCGTCGCGGTCGCGGTACCCAATTTGATGGCTACCCGCCGGGCGGCAAATGAAGCTTCCGCGCAGTATTCACTACGGGTAATGCAAGGAGCTCAATCGGGTTATCAGGCAACTAAAGGCGCTGGTGCGTACGCGACTCTGGCCTTGCTGAGAACGGAAAACTATTTGGATCCGGTCATCGGCGGAGATGGGGTGGTAACTACTACCACCAAAAGCGGTTTTTCGTTTTCCACCACTCCGATCGCGGCTACGGCAACGACCAGCGCACAGTTTTACTCCACCGCCGTGCCGATCGATATAACACCGACGTTCCGTACCGGAAGCCGCCGCTTTGCCATGGCCGAAGATGCCGTGCTTCGCGGGGACACGACGATCAACGTTTTACCGGCCGATCGCGGCGCGGTTCTCGGAATGCCCGTTATCGGCAATTAGTTTACAGATCCCTCAAATGTTCGCGGCGCATACCCATTCTGGTGTTTGCGCCGCTTTTCCATTTTGGGCACGCTTACTGATCGTGCAGCTTAACGTTTACCGCCGAGAGACGAAGATTAGAACCGATTACTGACAGAAACCGTCACTAGCCACCTGACAAAAACCGTTACTTTTGGCATTACGTTCCGGATCACCACCGTCATATCAGTGAACAATCACCATCCAGATAAAGTTTTTCTTAGCAAATTTGATAGTAAGGAGCCCGTTGCTTCTGTGGCACGCGGCTTGTAATAGAACATTTCGTAAATCATCGCGCATTGCGCGGCAGCTTAGCCTGAAACCTAATGCCGAACGCGCGAGAAACTTCTGGTACGTAATTAGAATCTGCTTAAGGAGCACCCAAGAAAATGAAAAAGAACCAAAAAGGTTTTTCGCTGATCGAACTATTGATCGTTGTCGCGATCATCGGCATTATCGCCGCCATCGCTATTCCTAACCTGTTGGCCTCGCGACGCGCGGCGAACGAAGGATCGGCCCAATCGTCCCTCCGCACCACGCACAGTTCGGAAGCCACCTATGCCGCGACGGCTGGTAATGGCGCCTATACCGACTTGGCCGGTTTGTTGGGCCAGAACTTGGTTGACACGAACTTGGGCGGCGGCGCCAAGAGCGGTTACGTCTTCGCTGCGACCGGAGCTGCTGGTCCCCCGCCGACCTTTATCGCCAGCGGCGTTCCTGCGAACACTGCCGTGATCACCCGCACCGGCAACCGCCGCTTTTGCATCCAAGACGATGGCGTGATGCGCGCGGTAGCTACGGATGGTGTGCCCGCGACCACTTCGGCTCTCTGCGTTGCCTACACTGCGACCGGTAACTAATCGCAACAACTAACCCTTAAACGGGATTGGGGCAAGGCCGACCTTGGTTGGCTTTGCCCCAATCTCTTTTGGTTAAGACCAAAATTCAAGGAGTTGAATACGATCCGGGCCCATGCCCGCTAGACCAGTTCCACGGCTTGCGCCTGAATGCAAGATACATCGCGCCAGAAGCGCGACTTATCCAGCCTCGGTAACTAGTAGCGTCTACCCGAGCCAGGAAGAGGGCCCTAAGTGGCCATGCTTTATTACTAAGAGCCTGACGTGATTCCCTCGGTCTGGCAACCATTAGATTTACAGTTAGCAGACCCCGAAAGATGCCGCTGATAAATCCATCACTAACATCTCTTTGAGTGCCTACGCCCGCCCCGCATGAAGGCTCTCAACGGTGTAACGAGCCTGCGGATGTAAACGCTTGCTCCACGGAAGGAAGACCCAGAATGAATCGGAACCAACGTGGCTTCTCACTAATCGAACTTCTTATTGTGGTCGCGATCATCGGTATTATTGCGGCCATTGCGATCCCTAACTTGCTGGCTTCGCGGCGGGCCGCGAACGAAGGTTCAGCTCAATCGTCGGTGCGCACCACCAATACCGCCGAACACACCTACCAGGTCACCCTGGGCAATGGCGTTTTCGGTACTTATGCCCAAATTGCCGGGCAGGGTTTGGTTGATGCACAGCTCGGAAGTCTTAGCAAAAGCGGCTATACGTTTGCGGTCACGCCACTCGCGGGACCGCCGGCCCAATTGATGATCACGGCACAGCCGAGCAACACCGCGCCGATCACCCGTACCGGCAACCGGGTGTTTTGCATGACTGAAGACGGCGTCATGCGGGCCAACGCGACACTGGATGTAGCGCCGGTGAGGGCCGTGTGCCTGACCGCCGCGACCTATGTTCCGACCGGGAACTGACTCCCGCCCGGCACAAACCGAAGAACGCGAGGACGGATCCGTAAGGGTTCCGTCCTCGCGTTTTTTGTTGGCCGGAAGGGGAATTTGTACGGTGTTGGAGTGATGTAGGACGCTGATGCAGGCCAACGTCATCCGTCGGTGATCCGTCGGAAGATCGTCAACGAAACCGAAGCGACTAAACCAGGCCGTGACCGCGGTCGAAAGTGGGTAACCCGATGCCAGTCTTCGACCTTTGGATATTAGAACAAATAGACTGGCCGGTGCCCGCGTTAGCGGGGCGGCAGAAAAACGACAATGGAAAATGGAAAGTGGATAATGGATAATGACGGAAAGATCGCCGGCGGGGCTTGAGGAAACGAACGCGAAAACAAAATTGATGATTAATATTCTTGATCGGGGATGGAAACCTATTTTGCTGGTGGTTGCGATCGGCCTTCTGGCGATCATACCGGCGCTAATTTTCGGCTCGCCGAGTAATCAGGATCTGACCCATCATTTTCGCCTGGCGTTGCACTTTTACGATTCGATGCGTACCGGGGGCCTTCCGGCTGGATGGTTGGCTTCAGCAGCTAGCGGTTACGGCGATGTCACCCCGCGGTTTTATCCACCCGCGCTCTACTATTTGCTCGCCGGTTCGCGGCTCGCGTTGGGTAACTGGTACAACGGGGCATTGTTCACCTACGCGATCATCTCGATTGTCAGCGCGCTGGGAACCTATGTCTGGGCAAGAGAGTTTTTGCCGCGAGGGGAATCGGTTTGCGCGGCCGCACTTTATACGTTCGCGCCCTACCACCTCAATCAATTCTATCAGGCGTTCCTGCTCGCTGAATTTGCCGGAGCGGCGATCCTCCCCTTCACCTTTGCTTTCGTACACCGGGTCTGCAAACGCGGCCGGATGGGCGATGTGGCTGGTCTGGCTATTTCCTATGCCTTGCTGGTGTTGACCCATTTACCATTAACGGTGATCGGATCGATCGCGTTGACGGTATATGCGCTTTGGTGTTTGGACAAGAAGAAACTCTGGCCGACGCTCTGGAAGCTGGCCGCCGCGGTGGGATTGGGTTTAGCGGCCAGTGCGTCATTTTGGACTACGTTGGTGGCAGAATTGAGCTGGTTCGGTGGCAAGGTAACCTCGTCAGACCATTCCACTGAATACGGATACAACTTCGTTTTCTCGACCGTCTCCACCGACAATCTAAATGTCTGGTGGATGAATATTCTGACCTTGGCGACGTTGGCGCTTTTCCTGCCAGCGTTGGCTTGCGGACGCGCGCGTTTGACCGATAACGAGCGCCGTGGTGTTCGTGGAACCTTAGTTTTGTTCCTGTTCGGGTTAATAATGACCTCTTACCTTAGTTGGCCGGTTTGGCGCCTTTCGCAAACACTTCAATCGGTACAATTCCCGTGGCGCTGGCTGGCGGTGGCTTCTTTGGCGGGCGCGGTTCTCGCCGCGGCGCATCTCTCGTTTTGGCTCGAAAAGGCGCGAACCAAGGCCCGGCCAATGGCCTTGCTGATCGGAGGCGGGATGGCCATCGGCCTCGCGTTCGCCCTGGCCCACAGCGTCCGCGAGGCGGAATATTTGCCGCGCACTGCGTTTGAAGAACGCCTACAGGCCATCCCCTCCGCGGCCAGCTATGACATGTGGTGGCCGATATGGGCTAGATCAACCGCGATGGAGGTGACGGAGCAAGTCCAAGTGCCGGGGCGTCAGGTCAAGGTCACGTCCTGGCAACCGTTGGAGCGGGATTTTACCGTCCCGGCCGGAGCGCCGAGCGACGCGCGCGTGGCTTTGTTTTATTATCCGTATTGGGTCGCGACCGCTACCCAGGGCCAACCGCTCCCGGTACGACCGGCTCCGGATGGCACGGTATTAATATCTGTGCCGGCCGAAGCTACGACGGTCATGCTGAAGTTTCGTGAACCTCCACGGGTTCGCGTCACCCGGGTTGTGGGCGTCATCGGTTGGATCGCGATCGCCGCATTATGTCTCATCGGGCGGCGCAAAGCATTTTTACCGGAGGAAACTGAGGAGACCGAGAGAATGAACCAAGCAAAACCAGCAGAACGCCAGTGACCAACGAAAAATGACGGGGCGAAGAATTATCCGATCGATAGTTCGGTCTCGGTTCTCTCGGTTTATTTCGATAGTATTTCTTGCTGCCTGATTGAGGTTTAGCGCCGGTTTTGTTATTAATGGTTCGTTCGCTATTCATCTGCCTGAGCGCACGGCCGGAACTTAATTGACGATACATCATGACCGGTAAAACCATCGCTTCCACCGAAATTTCCAACACCGGATCAGCAGTCGCCACTTCGTCTTCCGGGCAACGCATTTTCGCCATCGCGCGCAATGCGTTTCGCGAAGCCGTACGCGATCGCGTGCTCTATAACCTGGTCTTCTTTGTGCTGCTACTGACCGGATGCGCCATTTTTTTGGGTGAATTATCCGGGGGCGAGGAGGCCAAGATCATCGTCGATATGGGATTGTCGGCGATGCTGGTGTTCGGCGCGTTCATCGCGATCTTCGTCGGCGTGGGTTTGGTCTATAAGGAGATCGAAAAGCGTACTGTTTACGCGATCTTTGCCAAGCCCGTGGGCCGTGGCGAGTTTTTAGTTGGCAAATATTTAGGGTTGTGTCTGACGCTGCTGGTCAATATCGTGGTAATGGGGGTCGGGGTTTCGTTGGCCCTGATCTACGTCAAACGCGGATGGAATCCGCTGGCCGTAAGCATTTGGCCGTCGGTACTGTTGATCTACTGCGAGCTGATCGTTCTGACGGCGGTCGCGCTGCTGTTTTCCACCTTCTCGTCGCCGGCGCTGTCGGCGTTGATGACGTTTTTCATCTTCATCATCGGCAATTTCAGCGCGGATATGAAGCTCTTCGCGCAGACGCTGGGGTCCAATGCGGCCAAACTGTTCTTTTCGGCACTCTATTATTTACTTCCCAATCTGAGTCATTATAATTTCATCACGCCGGCCGGACATGGCGATCGTCCGTCGCTGGCGATCGTAGGCGGCGGCATGCTCTATGCATTGATCTATTCGGCAGTGTTATTGGCGGCGGCGACTTTGATCTTCAACCGGCGTAATTTCAAATGAACAACACGGCGGAACAGGAATATCAGCGGGTGCGGGGAGACCGCTGGCGCACCACGGCGTATCACGCGGCCGTCGTGGTGATCGGCATTGTCCTGGCCGTCGGGTTGAGTCGTTGGCTGGAAAACAAACGTCCGCCCGTGAACATCCAACAAGAGGAAGAAAAGCTATACGTCACGGGCAAGACCCTAAAGCGGGCGAGCGTCGGCCTCGGAGCGGTAGTAGCCGATTGGTACTGGTTGCGATCGTTGCAATATGTGGGACGAAAGATCTTAAACACGCCGGAAAACGTGCCGATCGACGATCTGAAACAGTTGAACTTGGTTCTGCTTTATCCGTTGCTGGACACGACGACGACACTGGACCCGCAATTTATCGCCGCCTACGAATACGGTGGGGTGGTTTTGCCTGCCGTCGACCCAAAACAGGCCGTTGCGTTGCTAGAAAAAGGGATTCAAGCCAATCCCAATGCCTGGCGCCTC
>JBDSEC010000559.1:0-3744 GCA_039920205.1 Pyrinomonadaceae bacterium | reverse complement strand
CGGCGCGGCGATACCGATGAACCATTGGGGGTGGTCCTGCGTTTGGCCGCTGTTTACGGTTCGCAAATGAAGGGGAACTATCCCCAGTTGGTAAGGGCGCTGCGCAAGCATCGCTTTCGGCACATCGGTTCGGGCGCCAATCGCCGGACCTTAGTGCATGTTAAGGACGTTATTGACGCCGGCTTACTGGCGGCGGATCATCCGGCTGCCGCCGGCCGGCGCTTTAACGTGACGGACGGTGAAGTGCATACTATGCGCGAGATCGTGGACGCCATTTGCTTAGCGTTGCAGATCAAACCACCGCGCCTGCGAGTGCCGGAATTCCCGGTGCGGTTGGCGGCGGGCGCTGCCGAAGTTGTGTTCCGCGCCGCGGGTCGCCGCGCTCCAATCAATCGCGCGACGGTTGATAAGTTGTTGGAAGATGTGGCCATCAGCGGTGCGCGTCTACAAACCGAGTTAGGTTTTCAACCGAACGTTCCCTTGTTGGAAGGCTGGCGCGAGGCGGTAAAATAGCCCGATCGCGCGGCCCGATCAGGGCCAGCCATTCCTCGATTGCTTGAAGATGATCCGTGTTTTCGCCATTGGAGTATTCACTGCGCTCGCCGCCTATTGTGGCGTCTTGGCCATATTGTCCTGGGCGACCCGGCGCGAGGTCTTTGATATTCCCAACGACCGCAGTTCCCACGAAACGCCGACTCCGCGCGGCGGGGGATTGGTGATGGTGGTGCTGACCCTGGCTGGAGTGTTGGTGTTTGGGATCATGTATGGCGAAGTGCGCACGCTCTGGTGGTACCTCATTGGTGGGGCCTTGATCGCGATCGTTAGCTGGTTCGACGATTTACAGGACTTGCCCAGTACGGTCCGTTTTGCGGTACATGGCATTGGCGCGTTACTCGCGATCGAGGGATTTGGCTATTGGCAAAGTGTGAACCTTCCATTTCTCTCCACGATTGGTCTGGGATGGGCGGGTCTGGCGGTGACCTTTGTTTGGGTCGTCGGATTGACCAACGCCTTTAACTTCATGGACGGCGTCGATGGAATTGCGGGACTGCAGGCGGTCGTGGCCGGGTTGGCCTGGATGGTGTTTGGTTGGTGGACCGATCAATCGTTGATCGTCGTTATTGGCTTGATGGTCAGTTGCAGCAGCCTGGGGTTTTTGTTGCACAATTGGTCGCCGGCGCGCATCTTCATGGGTGACGTCAGCAGCGCGTTCCTCGGTTTTACTTTTGCCGCCCTCCCCTTGATGGCGGCGCGAAACGGGGGCGTGCAGGATCGATGGATGCTGGCGAGCATCCTGGTCATGTGGCCATTCGTTTTTGATACCACTCTCACCTTGATTCGACGACTACTGAGGGGCGAAAATGTGTTGAAGGCGCATCGCTCGCATCTTTATCAACGATTGGTGATCGTGGGAATGTCGCACGCCGGCGCCTCCTCACTTTATGGGGTTTTCGCGCTGTTGTCCGCGCTGATCGGGGCGGCGTGGTTATTCAATATTCGGGGAAGCGAGATACTTGCGGCCGTCGCGCCGTTAATGCTTGGCCTCGGTTTGTGGCGGTTTACCATTGGTCAAGAACGTCGACACGCTGCTACCATAGCCGGTCTGGAATCATTGGCGCAGGAGCGCCCGTAAGGAACCTTGGGGAATGTCGTTTAGCGCAAATAGTTGGCGACGGGACGCGCGATTGTGGTGGACCCGGCTGTTGACCAAGCAAACCCAATTCATTTTGGATCTGTTTGTATTGATCACGGCGTTCTTCTTTGCCTATTTGATCCGTTTCGAATTCATTTTCACGGAGTATTGGTTGTTGGCGGCGTTGACCCAAGCGCCCTTCGTGCTTTTGGTTCAATTCGCCGCGCTGATCTTCACTGGCGTTTACTCCTTTGTTTGGAAATACATTGGCCTCTCGGAAATAAAGGCCTTTATGTGGGCGGCGTTGGCATCGACGGTACCGTTGTTGATAATCCGTTTCTTGGTCTCGAACCGGTTCGCTTCCTGGAAGGTCCCATTGTCCGTGATCTTTGTCGACGCGATGTTGGCCTTCGGCGGCGTCCTCGGGGTGCGAGTGTTGCGCCGCGCCTTGTATGAAAAGTACGAGAAGAAACGGCGTGAAGGGCGGGTGCGTCCGAGCAAACGGCGGCAACGCGTGTTGTTGATCGGTGCCGGCCGCGCGGGTGTAACGGCGGTACGCGAACTGCAATCGCGGGGCGATAACGATCTGGACGTCGTCGGGTTTATTGACGATGATACGACCAAGATCGGTTCCGTCATTCAGCGCGTGAAAGTGTTGGGCACCACGGCGGAACTTCCACTGATCGTTCATCGTCAAGAGATCGACCAGGTGGTCATCACGATCGCGCAGGCTTCGCGCCAAGCTTTGCGCAGCATTGTCGAGGTCTGCGAGCAGATCCCGGTGCAGATGCGCATCATCCCGGCGTTTTACGAGATCTTACAGGGTCGTTTGGAAGTTAGCCGCCTGCGTGAAGTGCAGATCGAGGACTTGCTGGGCCGCGATCAAGTTCAGTTGGATGTCGAGGGGATAAGCGCGTTCCTCGCCGGCAAAACTGTTATGGTCACTGGTGCCGGCGGTTCGATCGGCTCGGAACTTGTCCGGCAAGTGGCGAATTTCAATCCCGCGCAGTTGCTGTTGGTCGAACGTTCCGAGTTCGCCCTGTTCAATATCGAGCGCGAGTTACACGCGGACATGCCCGATCTTTCGATCATGCCGTTGACCGCCGATGTGGGCGATCGGCCGCGCATGCAGACTATTCTCAAGCAATATCGCCCGCAAGTGATCCTTCACGCCGCCGCGCACAAGCATGTGCCCATGATGGAGTTGAATCCGACCGAGGCGATCAAAAACAATGTCTTAGGCACCCACTGCTTGGGTGAACTGGCAGGTGAACTGGGTGCGGAAGTTTTCGTTTTGATCTCAACGGACAAGGCGGTGCGGCCAACTTCGATCATGGGGGCGTCAAAGCGTTTGGCCGAATTGGCCATTCAGGCGCTGGATCGGAAGTTCGAAACTCGCTACGTGGCGGTCCGGTTTGGCAACGTCATCGGTTCGGCCGGTTCGGTCATTCCGATCTTTCGCGAGCAGATCAAAGCTGGTGGCCCGGTCACGGTTACGCACCCGGAAATGGTCCGCTACTTCATGACCATCCCAGAGGCGGCTCAATTGGTGCTGCAAGCTGGCGCCATGGGTGCCGGCGGCGAAATCTTTGTGTTGGACATGGGCGAGCCGGTCAAAATCCTTGACCTGGCGCGCGACACGATCACTCTTTCCGGATTAAAGCCGTTTGAGGATATCGACATCGTCTTTACCGGAACACGGCCCGGTGAAAAGTTGTTTGAAGAACTGGTGACCGACGGCGAGCATGCCAGCAAAACGCGGCACCCGAAAATATTTGTCGGTAAGATCGAAGAATTCGCTGACGAAAAGGTGACCGCGGCCTTGGATCGATTGCAGATCTTGTCGATCAATGGACAGGTGGATCTATTGCGTCGCTATATCAACGAGGTATTACCCGAAGCGCAATTGGAGATCGCCGCCGATCCCGTGGTTACTGCGGAACCACCGCCAAGTTCAAAGGTTTTAGCGGGCGGAGTAACGCCGTGATCTATCAATTTCAATTTGGCAGGATCCGGCCCATCGTCCCCGCGGTGGGCATTTCTGTTGCTGGCGTCTTGAACCGCGGGCCGCGTTGCGCGAAAATGAATCTCGACAAGTCACATAAAATTCG
>JBDSEC010000558.1:0-5942 GCA_039920205.1 Pyrinomonadaceae bacterium | reverse complement strand
CGATCACGATCACCCGCAGCCCATTCCGCAACGTCATCTCGCGCGGGGTTGGCAATTGCGGCGACCGCGGTGCGGATGGCGGCGGCGGCTGTTCCTGTTGCGCCGAGGCACGATCAACCAGGCCACCACCCATTATCGCCAGGGCCAAACCAAACGCAGCGGTCTTTTGCGCAAAAGCGAGGAGAGTTTTCATTGTCCTTTACCTCCCGCGTTGGCGCGCATCGATTCAGGTAAATAGTAAATGACCACCCGATTGTCTTCCGTGAAATACTTTTTCATGACCCGCTGAATGTCAGCCGCCGTGACGGCTTGCAGCCGCGCAATATCGGTATTCACTCGCGCCGGATCGCGCAGCATGACGGCGGCGTAGGCCAAGGCGGAAGCCTTACCATCATTCGTTTCACGACCCTGCAAAGTACTCGTCACCAGTTGATTTTTGGCTTTTGACAATTCAGCGTCCGTCACGGGCGCGTCCTGCATCTTGCGCAATTCCGCCAACAAAGCGAATTCGGCATCCACCGGCTTCTTGTCGTTGGCCAGGATCGCGGCGAGCAAGAACGAGCCCCGATCTTCGCGCGTGTCGGAATTGCTAAAAGCGTTTTGCGCCAACTGTTGATCGTAAACCAGCGACTTGTACAATCGCGAGCTTTCCCCACCCGAAAGTATGGTTTCAGCTAGGTCCAAGGCCGTCGCGTCATCGCTGCTCGCGGGCGGTGCGAGATAAGTGATCGCCACGGCGGGTAAAGGCGCGATCGGACTGTATTCGGTAAATCTTTTCGATTCCGTCCGATCTGGTTCGGTCACCGTAACTCGCGGGATCGCGGCGGTCGGTTTGGCGATTCGACCGAAGTATTTGTCCACCCAGGCATCGAACTGCTTCTGGTCCAGGTCGCCCGACACGATCAGCGTGGCATTGTCGGGCCGATAAAACGTCCGAAAGAAGCTCCGCACATCGGTAACCGAGGCGGCATCAAGCTCTTCAATGCTGCCAATACCGGGCCGCTTATACGGATGCGTGGTAAACGATAATTTGTCGATCAGGTAAAACAACCTGCCATACGGCTGCGACAAAATGCGGAAACGAAACTCCTCTTTCACCACATCGCGTTCAGATTTGAACACGGCGTCATCAACGGTGAGATTGGCCATTCGCTCGGCCTCGGCCCAGAGTAAGGTCTCGAGATAGTTCGAAGGAACGAGTTCGTAATAGTTGGTGTAATCGTCGTAGGTTGACGCGTTATTGTATCCGCCCACATCTTCGGTCAGGCGATCGAACTTTTCGGCCGGCATATTCTTCGTACTCTTGAACATCATGTGTTCAAAGAGATGCGCGAATCCGCTTCGGCCCTCGGGATCATCCTTGGATCCAACTTTGTACCAAACCTGCACCGACACGGTCGGACTAGCATGGTCCACGATCGAAAGGACCTTAAGACCGTTGGCTAAGGTGCGCTCGTGAAAATCGAGCGGCGTGACCTTAACCTGTGCCGAGGCCGAACCAGCGGTCAAAAATGCGGAAATTGCAAAAACGAGAACCAACCATCGTGTCATAAAGGAAGCTCCAAAACCGGAAATGAAGTTGCGCGCATTCAGATACACCTACCAAGTTGGATGCTGAACGCCGGTAATCCGATTACAATTTCGATCGAACCGGACCACCGCAATAGTTCGTGTGATGTTCGCTAAGCTAGAAACTAGATATTACGTTAGATCAGCCACGCGGGGTCGGCGCATGTGATTAACTGCACTGGCTTAGGTACCAACCGCCGGAACCGCGGACGGGTCGAACTGTGGTCGACGCTGAAAATCCTAGATCCGGCTTCCGCCGCTCCTAATCCATGTCCAACGGATTCTTGTAGGGCTTGTCACTATCTTTGTCGGCGCGTTTCAAGGCTTCGCGAAACTTCTCTTCCAAGATGCGCTCGCGATCCTTGTTCGAGTTCATTTCCTGCGCGAAGATCTGATCGCGCGTCTGTTTCTGCCGGTCGAGATCTTTCCGCATTTCGTCGAATGACGCTAACGGCTTGGCCTTCTCTTCATGTGAGATCAGTGCGCCGGTGTGGGCGTCAACGACCAAGGCCGCTTCGCAGCACGGGCAGATTATGGTAAATCGATTGGGTTCCATGGCACGTCTTTCGGAATTTGGGGAAACCTTGCGACGCGGAAGGCGACCGGTCTCAACTCGATCGCCCTCCGCCCACGGCGGTTCGTGATGATCGCCCTAAGGCAATTTACGTTTGATCTTATTGGCCTCTTCCTTGGCCTTGTCGGCGGCGGTTTGGCTCGCGTCAACCGTCTTGTTCGCTACCTTTTCCGCCTTTTCCTTTGCGTCGTTCGCCGCATCTTTGCTGCCACCGGCGATGATCCCGGCCACGCGTGCGATATCGTCACCCGTTTCTTGCATGATCGACTCGCTCCGGCTTTCCGGCACCGAATGGGCTTTGCCATTTTTGTCGTAAACGGTGATCGTTTTTACTATCTTGCCATCCTTTATTTTGGTCAACACTTCGACTTTACTGACATTTGGGTTGTTCTTGAATACCCGCGTCTCGACCACATCGCCATTTTTGTCCATCACCGTTGAGGTTTCGGAATTATCCGGGCCCGGGTGTGTGGCCGGTCCGGGCGTTACGCCTTGCGTCGGATCCGGTCCCGTGGGGGCCGAACCCGGAACGGTGGTCGGATTCTCGCCGGGCGGCACTACGGGCATCTGTGAATTCACATTGCCACCGTTTGGGCCCGCCTGATTGGCGTTGGCGCTATTGCTGTTCGCCTTGGAACAAGCAGCAGAAAGAACCGCAGCGGTTATCAAGCACGCCACTAACAAAACCTTATTTCTCACGATCGATTTTCCTCCGAACAAATTCCTGACCTCAAAAAAATGGCTCCAAGATATGGCAGCCATATAAACTAAGGGTCGATTCATTTTACGTTTCTTAGGTGTTGTTATGCAAAGAGACGACCGCCGACCGTCCGGTAGCGATGGCAATTAAAAGTGAGAACCGCGATCAGGGAAAGAGCAAACCAGCCGTGGATCTTTTGTGGGGATCGTGCCGCGTTTACGCCGCGACGATGGATGACACCTGGCGCCGACCGGAATCTTTGATCTCGCGCACGGCTTGTAAAAGCTCAACGATGCGGTGCACCGAAAAGGGCTTGGGCACGATCCAGTTTACTTGGGCGAGTTTCTGTTCCGACGAGCCTACCGCCTCACCCCAGCCCGTGATCACGGCGATGGGCAGGTTCATGTCGATCGCGCGGATCTGCTCGGCGAGTTCCCATCCATTCATGCCTGGCATACCAACGTCGGTAAAGACCGCATCGAAATCGCCCTGCGCCAGCACCGCCAGAGCATCGCGGCCCTTTTCCGCTTCGACCACGTCGCAACCTTCGGCCACCAGTATATCCCGCAGTAATTCACGCACGTATTCTTCGTCATCAACCACTAGAATGCGAGTATCGCCCGCGCCGGACGGCACTGAACGCAACCCCGATTCGAGCAATTGTTGAGCATCTGCGAGCGGGGCAGTGAGGGCGGCCTCCGCGACCATATCCTCGCCCGCAATGGGTAGGCTGATGGAAAACACCGTCCCTTGGCCCAGTTCCGAGGTTACATCGATCGTCCCGTCGTGCCGGCGAATAATGCCATAACTCACCGCCAACCCCAGGCCCATGCCCGCGGTTCCCTTGGTGGTAAAGAACGGATCGAAAATTCGCGTGGAAACGTCCGCACTCATTCCCGTTCCAGTGTCGCCCACCGAGATCTGCACTTGCTCTTCGAGATCCTTCGCTGCCAACGTGAGCGTGCCGCCATCGGGCATGGCATCGATCGCATTGAACACCATGTTGACCAACACTTCGCGAAGTTCCGAAGCATCACCCATGACCAACCCGAGGGTGTGGATCTGTAAGTCAAGACCGATCTGCACATTCGACGCTTCGGCACGATTCTTCCAACGAGGCCGGGTGATCTCGCTTACATCCAATAGGAGTTGACCAACCGCTACCGGTTCAAAATCGTGATCCCGGCGTTGCCGCGCGAAATCTTGAATGCGCCGGATAGTTTTGGCTCCATCCTCGGCGGTCTGCACAATTATCTGCAATCCCCGGCGAATCTGTTCCGGATCGTTAGTGGTCTGAAGCAATTGGGCCCGGCCCAGAATGCCGGCCAACGTGTTATTAAAGTCATGCGCGACCCCGGAAGCGAGTTCCCCGAGCGCGGACATTTTCTCCATGTGCGAGAACTGTTCTCGCAACCGTTCCTGTTCGGAAAGGTATTCGTTGAGCTCTTCGACCTGTCGCTGCTCGGCCCGTGCCAATTCGGCGGCGGCCAAGGCCTCGGACTTTTTCAGATAGGTCCGATAGGTAAAGAAGATGAACGCAATGATCGGCGTGACGGCGATGACCGCGTAAAACCCGACCTCGCCAACCGCCTTTGCCGTTAGTCCCGCGGCCGAGGCGCCGGCAAAGTAGGTTATGCCAACCCACAAATAATACTTTTTCCAGGTGGCCCAGATCGGTTGGTCGATCTTAAATGATGTGTGTACGGCGGCCAAGAACACGTTGGTTAGGTAGTCCACCAACGCCATTAAGCAAAGTGCTAGAACGAAGCGGCCCGTGAAAGCGCCCGTCACTAAGAGCGTAACGTCACCAAAAAGTAAGCGCAGGACCAGAGTGGTCACGTACGTGGAAAAAGCGATCATGCCACAGTTGAACAGCACTGTGACCCAGCGGATCTTGATCGATTTTTGGCCAAATAATAGCGAGGAACAGAGCGCTTCGGCGGCGGCCACCAATATGGCCGCCTCGCTGCCGTAAAGCAGCAGGATCAAAAAGATGAGGGTATCCGAGGCCGACACGTGACCGCTGATCTGCGGCACCTTAGCGGTCATGCGCGAACCGATCACCACCGTCACCAAAGCGAGGATGGCCAATCCCCAATCGACTCGGCCCACCGGAAGCGAGATTGCCGCGTACGCGATAGCCATCGCGCCCGCGGCAATCACCAACCAAATGTAGCCAAAAACTTTGGTCCGCTTGTTCATAAACAAATCAAGGTAAATTCCGCCCTCGACCGCGGGATCGTCACCCTAGCTCAAGACGACGCCTCGATTGAGTAAGTCTCGGAAATCTGACCAGTTTGCGCCCTAAGGTCACGTAGACCGAACGAGCGCTAACCGGTCAACTTACCTACATTCATTAGTCACCGACCATGACCCCGTCACCAACGAGCGCTCCGTCACTAACCAAGACGCCGTCGCTGACCAGTACTCCGTCACTGACCAGAACCCCGTCACTGACCAGAACCCCATCACTAACTAAGACGCCATCACTGACCAGAACCCCGTCTCCGATCAGCACACCATCACTGACCAGAACGCCTTCGGCCCAAAACTCTGTGCCGCTGCCGAGTCCTAATCCGTCGCTGACCAACACGCCGTCGCTAACCAACACGCCGTCACTGACCAGGACGCCATCGCTCACTAACACGCCGTCGCTGACCAACACACCGTCGCTGACCAGCACGCCCAGGCCGTAGATCAATTGAAAATTACTGATCAACTGGGTACCAGTCATCCAACCTTTGCCGGCAATCAGCCCTTCCGACCAGATTATCGTATGCCCGGCAATCGTTGACTGTGGTGTCGGCACCACGTTACCGATCATAAGCGGTGCATCCAGGGGCAGTAGCTCACTAATATCTGTGCGCGTTTGCCGGGCCAATCGGACCGCGCCTTCGACGTTTAGTTCACCTGCACCTTGTTCTAGCGTATTGAAGCCGACTAACTGCTGGGACGAATACATCATCAAGGCCTTGATCAAACTGGGGGTCAAACGGCTATTAGCTTGCAGCATCAGCGCGGCGGTACCCGCCGCGATCGGCGTCGCCATCGAAGTACCGCTCATGGTCATGTACTTGCGATTCTGCGACTGACTGACTC
>JBDSEC010000557.1:0-6852 GCA_039920205.1 Pyrinomonadaceae bacterium | reverse complement strand
ACTCGAATTATTCCTGATCATCCGTAGATTCCTTTTATGTTCGGGCAATTAGTAGATCCGCGGAAGGGTCAAATCCGCAAGCATATTCCTGGCACTGGGAGGATATTGTAAACGATGGAGGAACCGGCTGTAAAGGCTTCGGTCTTGGTAATTCATGCAAAATTTACTATTTTGCCGTTCCGCCCAGCACCTACGAAAATAGACGGAGGGGGCAGTTTTACCGCCAGTCCATCCGTGTTCGCCCCGGGCATTCGGGGCAGTTCGGCAAAGCAAGTCACCGCTACTTGCGAAGCTGCATCCGTGAACGCAGGCTGAATTCCACGGATCGGCTATCCGATCTCAGCAGGTAAGATCTTCCGCGAGGACCGCCACCGCAAGATCAAGGTTCCGCCACGATCTCCAGATCTATTAGATCGCTCCCGACCTCGATTATGCGGGGAGCAAAAACAAAACGACGCGTTTCCGCGCCAATGACATACGATTGCCCTGACGCGACTTCAGTAAATTCGAAATAGCCAAACGGGTTAGAGAGGGCGGTTCGGACGATCCCGTGGCTGTCAGTCAATGTCACGTGGGTATAGGGCACTGCTTGCCCCACGGGGCTAACTAATCGTCCACGAATCGACGAGTTCGCTGCTGTTGGACCGACAATAAGGACCTGGCCCGGGACGGCATTCGCCCCCGGGTTTCCCTCGTTCCACATGAAGTTGACCCAGGTCAACGGTGACGTAGATCCGAGCGGTCCGACCGCTGTAAACTTGAAATTAAATAGGACGCCGCCACCCACTCGATTGCTCGCGGCAAAAAACACTACCTTCAAGGTATTGCCGCCGACCACGTTAGTGAAAAAGGCCATCCCGTCGCTGATCGTACCCGCCGTCGAGATCGGATTCATTTGCGGCACGATCACCGAAGGATTGAAGACCAGATCGAACTGCCACGAGACGATGCCGAGACCGGTGGTGTCGCCACAAGTGGCCGGGATGGTGAAATTTGCGCCAACCGTGGTACTGGTGAACGGCGCCGTGATGGTCAGGATCGCTAACTCCGGTTGGGCTTGGGTCGCCTGGCTATCGGCCCGGCTTGATCCACTTTGCTCACGGCTCGTTGCCGGAGCATTTGACGAGGTGCGCTTCCTAGCCGTTTGCGTACGCACCGTTGACGGACAAAGCATCAGTAGAAGCGTTAAGGTCATTTGCATAGCGAAAACGAATTTTGCGCCACGCAGGAAAGATCGATTGTTCAAAGTCATACTTTCTCCGGAAATTGGACTCGACGGTGGAAGTCCTCGCAGTCCGTCGGTGGTCGGCCAGTTCCCCGTGAACCAACCCGACGATTAATACTAGCAAATGTACTGAACCGATATTTCAATATTTTTCAGCGACGCGTTTTGATCCCGATCGATCAAGGATCCGCAAACAAGTCAAAATCAGTAACATCGTTGCCCACCGTTAAAACTCTGGGAGCGAACGAGAATCTACGCCCCTCGGCCGTGATCGTGTAGGTCTGCCCGGCCGTTACCCCGGCGAATTCAAAGTATCCAAAGCCGCTCGATATGACCGTGCGGCTCCCGCCATTGATCCCGATCAAGTTTACGCGGGTGTTTGGCACCGCCTGGCCAGTCGCCGTCAGCAATCGCCCGCGAACCACCGCGCCCGCCACCGTTGGACTTAGCAAGCGGACCTGACCATTCGTCGCGATGGCGCCCGGATTACCTTCGTCCCATTTGAAATCGACCCAAGTCAACGGCGAAACTGCGCCCGGCGGACCCACCGCAGTGAACTTAAGATTTACCAGCGTACCCGCCCCCACCCGCGGAGTGGTGGCGAAAAGCACGACCTTCAACAAGCCAGGACTGACCGGATTCGAGGTCGCGAACATTCCTTCGCTGATCGTTCCCACGGTCGAGATCGGATCTGGCTGCGGTGTGATCACCGCCGGGTCATAACGTAAGTCAAATTGATAGGCCAGGATATTGAGACCCGTCGTGTCGCCGCACTTAGCAGGGATCGTGATGCTTTGATCGGCCAATGCGGTGACCGCCGGCGCGGTTACGGATAGATTCGCTATTTCCGGAACCGCCGGGCGGGCGAACATCGTGGGCGCGACCCAATTCCCCGATACCTCGCCCATCAAGATCGCGCCGTGATCCTGATTAACGAAATCAGCTTCGAGATTACCATAGGCCCGGTTCGGCGGGCTGAAGATCCACGAGCCAGTGTTGCCGATATTGGGTATCAGAACGATATACTGCGCGATCAACGCGGCGTCAAAGCCGGTGACCTGGTTGTTCTGGCTGACGTCCGCGGCCAGCAACTGGGTCGGAGTCAACGTGATCAGCAGGACGACGTGTTGAGCGATCAACGCTGAATCAAAACCGGTGATCCCGTTCACATCCCCGGTTTTTGAAGGTGTGACCGTATAAGGTCCGGCACCGAAACCGCCGAAGGAATACAAACCACTGAAATTTGTGTTCGTCGACGCTGGAATTGAGCCCGCGGCGCTGACCAAAACATTCGGCACTGGCACCGGTGGTGATTGTGCGTTCGAATAGGTGATTGCTCCGGAAACAGTCCCAGAGACGATAGTTATGCGGCCGTTCGTGACGATCGAACAGGGATTGCCTTCGTTGAAAGCATAGGGAGAAAGCACCAGATCCGAGGCGGAACCGATGGGGCCGATCGCCGTAAAACTGATGTTTAGCATCGTTCCCGCACCGGCCATAAAATCTTGGTAATATCCCGAAACTCGCAGCACGCCCGGCGTATTCGGGTTTACCGTTATCACCATCATGCTACTAAGCGTTCCGGCGTTACTAACGACCGGAGCGGTCAAGACCGCCGGGTCGTAGGTCAGATTGAAATCGAACGACAACACGCCGAGTCCGGTCAGGTCGCTAACCATGATCGGCGCCGTGACCGATACGTTCCTTCGGGTGGTGATGGTGTTGGAAATGGTTACCGTCGAACAGGGCGGAAGGAAATTCGCCACTGTCACTTGATCATTGCTGGACGGCGGCGTAAACACGCCGCCGCCCGCCACTCTGGCGCGCACGGTGGACAGGCTTAAGCCGCCAACCGCAAACACGATCAGAGCAAAGGTTAAGGCCTTTGTGCGCCTTGAGCGCACCTTTTGGGCCATGGTCATACTGCCTCCGAAACTGTAAAACACGGGCGGGGATCGTTCCCCGCCCGATGGAGTGGACTGCCGTATAGTTTACGGTTGGGCGATCAGGTCAACGTGCGCCAGATTCCCCGTTACACTTACCATTACCGGATTGAAGGTATAACGCCGTCCTTCAACCGAGATCGTGTAGGTCTGACCGGTCTCAACATTGCCGAATTCGTAGTAACCGAATCCGTTGGAGAGAACCGTGCGGCTGCCTCCGTTGATGCCCGTCAAAGTAACACGAGTGTTCGGCACACCCTGACCAATTGCCGTAAGCAAAGTACCGCTGATCGATACTTCATTCGGTGCCGCTTCGGTAACCGTAACGCGGCCGTTACTGGTTTCCGTGAACAATCCGCCTTCATTGAGCAGCAGGCTGTCCCAAGTCAATTCAGACGTAGTTCCGATCGCACCGATCGCGGTAAAGCGCAGGTTAAGCAAAACGCCTTCGCCGTTCATCGGAAGGGTGCCAAACACCACTACCTTCAACGTACCCGGGGTTTCGGTATTGACCGTGGCGAACATCGAATCGCTGAGCGTGCCGGTTAACCGCGCAACGTTGTTGCTCGGCGTCAAGACCGCCGGGTCATAGGTCATCTCGAATTGATAAGAGACGATTCCCTTACCCGCCGTGTTACCAATGTGAACGGGCACCGAGACCTCGGCATTCGGCGAAACCGAAACCTGGCCCGCGGAAACGCCCAACGGTTTGGTCTGGCCCGGTGCGAGTCGCGATCCACCGGTCGTACCAGACGTGTCCCAGTTCCCGGTCACATCGCCCATTAGATAAGCGACATAATCCTGCGCCGAGAAGTTGGTATTCACGTTCGGGTAGTTACGGTTGGCCGGGGTAAAGATCCAGTTGCCGGCCGAACCCGAACCCGGCAGCGCAACCACGTAACGCGCGATCAAAGCCGCATCGAACGAGGTGACCCCACCCGTACCGCTGACATCCGCAACCGTCTGCTGAGTCCCATTAAGCGGAATCAGCCCCACCACGTATTGCGCGATGAACGACGAATCGAAGCCGGAAATGGCTCCATTCGTGCCACCGGTCTTGGTAGGCGTGACCGTGTACGGCCCGCTGCCCATCCCGCTGAGCGAATAGACACCGGACAGATTGGTCGCCGCCGAAACATTGACCGAACCGACGGCATTAAGCGTAGCCGCCGAAACCGGCCGCACCGCTGGAGAGCCGATCGGATTGCCATAGGTAACCGTACCGGTAATGGTACCGGAGATGATCGTGATCAAACCATTTGAGGTACTGATACACGGAGTACCTTCATTGAATTTGAACTGGGTAAAGCTGATCGGACTGGACGTGCCCGGTGCTCCAATGGCGTTGAACGTAATGTCCACCATCGAACCGGCGCCCGTGAACGGAGTGTTTCTGAAGATCGAGATCTTCAGCAGTCCCGGTGTACTGGGATTAACGGTCAACACGCCACCGGCGGTTACGGGACCCAACACCGAACTGGCGTACGTTACCACCGAGGGATCGTAGGTGACCCAGAAATCGGCCGAAAGCAGACCGTTACCGGTTGTGTTATCTACGTTAACCGACGCCACGGGAGTGCCGCCGGTCAGCGAAGTGATGTTGGTCGGGATCGAAACAGAATTGCACAGGCTGACATTGGTCAGAACCACGTCGTTGCCGTCGCCGCCGTCATAATCGATCCGTAGCGTGTTGGCGCCGACCGAGAAGACCGTACCATCCGGCAGTCCGGCAAAGGCACCGGTTACGGCATCGCCGCCATCATTATTGATGATCGTGTACGAATCGCCCGCCACCGGCACATAACCGATCGTCGGGTTAAGGGTCACGTTCGCCGCGATGGTAACCGTGCCAGTCACATCGAATTGATCGTAACCGGAACCCGCGACCACGCCGTTAAGCTCGACGTTGACCGTGGTGCCCGAACCAAACGACAAGTTGCCGGACGTGATGATGCCCGGACTGTAGCCGGGGCTGATCACCACGCCCGCTGCGGTCGTAGCAAACGATCCCCCTGCGGTCGAGAATGTACCGTTGATGGACAACGCTTTGTTCACATTCACACTTCCCGGATAGGTACCGGCCGGAACCGTTATGGAACCGCCCGGAGTGACCAGATCGATGGCTTCTTGGATCTTGCTGCCGCCTCCGGTCTGCGCGCTAGTCGCGCTGATGTTCAGGACGTTGAAGCTGCCCTGGAATCCGTAAGTTCCACGGCCGGGGGTAGTTTCGACATTCGAATCGGTACTCACGTTCAAATACGGACTGTAGTCGAAGTTGGCCGACGCCGGACCGGCGATATCGGGCTGGCCACCCGGCGGAACCGCGCTGCCACCATAGATAACCGGGATCTGAGCGGCGTAGCCGGGTTCGGTAGAGTTTGCCGTCGTGACGACCGGTGCGTTTGTGCCGAACCAGTTGCCGCTAAAATTCTTCAGATTGGTTCCCGGCGCGGGCAACGAGCCGCCCGATTGACGATCAACGATACCGCCGTACCAGTTACCGCTGATGTTGTTATTGAAGAACGAACAATTGATCGCTGAGTTCACGGGGACGTTCGTACCACCGCTTCCATCAAGGAAGAGGGCGCCGACGGTCCAGTTGTTCGTGATCGTGTTTTCAACGACGGTTAAGTTATCGGTCTGATTACGCATGATCAGTCCGGTGCGATTGTTGTCGATTACGTTGTTACGGACGGTATGACCGTTACTGTTATTGATATCGATCGCGGTACGCATGCCGGTGATCAAGTTGTCATGGATCAACATGCCAGTGATCGACGTGCCCTGAACCGAAATACCTGCGGTATTCAGGTTCGGATCATTCCACTGACCAACGTTATTACCCGCGCGAGTGATCGTGAAACCGCTGATCTCGACATTGTTTCCGGTAATTGAAATGGTCGAACCAATGCCACCGATCTGACCTACGATGGTAGTGCCGACCGGACCAGCACCGAAGACTTTGAGCGTCTTTGTGACCGAGACGTCCTCGTTGTAAGTGCCGGCCGCGACGGTCACGGTACCACCGGTCAGCGCTCCGGCAACGGCGGCGTTGATCGAATTGTAATTGGCGTTGTCGCTACCATTGCCACCCGGCGCGGAGCCATCATCGACAAACGCATTTGCGCGTCCATTCTCGAGTGGACCATATTGTTGACAGATAAACGCGTTATCGTTAGCCGCGCTCAAGGCCAAGATCGGCTCGTAGGTCGCGTTGTTGATCGGCGCAACGCTGGCCAGCAACGCGATATCGCACGACTGGTTTTGCGGCTCACCGAAAGTGTTGCCGGTGAAGATAAAGTTGCCGCCTTCGACGACCCATCCCTTGGTGCCGGAAACCTGATTACCCGTGATGTTGCCACCGGTCGCGGCCCCGCCGCTCATATAAGCGGGTTGGCGCAAGTGATGGATCACGTTGTTCAACAAGTTAACATTTGGCACCGCCGAGATCACGAAGCCGCGGCTAACAATACCGGCAGCATTCCAGGTCATTCCCGGGTCGGGTCCGTAGATCAAGTTGTTGCTGGCCGTGAAATTGCCGCCTTGAACCGCGATCAGATCTTGGTTCGGCAGATCGGTCTTTTTCAATTCGAGGTTTTGCAGCGTCACACCGGTTCCGGTGACAAAGAATGCATTACCGATCGTCGACGCAGCTTGAACGACTGGTTTCGAGCCCGGTCCGAC
>JBDSEC010000556.1:0-4023 GCA_039920205.1 Pyrinomonadaceae bacterium | reverse complement strand
GTAGGTGCCGATGACCGGAACCTTGTCCAAATACGGGACTTTCACCGTCGGCCCGAACGGATAGACCAAGACCGGCATTAACGCGGTTGTTACCGCGATCAACGGCGCCAGGAAATAAACAAAGCGCGTTGATTTATCCGGAATGATGTCTTCTTTAAAAATAAACTTCAGCAAGTCGGCGAACGGTTGCAGCAAGCCTTGCGGACCGACGCGATTGGGACCAATACGGCCTTGGATGAAACTGAGCAGACGACGCTCGGCCAACACGATGTAGGCAACCATCATCAACACCGCATTGAACGCGACGAAACAGGCTAGGAACTTAATGCCCGCATTGATCAGTAAATTCCAATCCATAAAACGGTCAACCAACGAGCGCTAGTCTCCGGCCACTGCCGGCTCGCGTTTAAGCGACTCATCCAAAGAGATCTGATAGAGCGGTGAAATAAAGACATTTTCCGGTTCCGGATTACCACCGGCCAATAAAGCGAACTGCCCGGTCTTTCCGGTCAAAGTACCCGGAACAAAAAGCTTATGACCAACCGGCGGCGTATCCGCGGTCTTAGATCCGTCGTCTGACAGGTTCTGCATGGTATTGGTCAGTTCGTTCAACTCGGTGCTCAGGTCGCGCGCAGCAACTACGGCATGCTTGACCTGAACCGGTTTAGATTCGTCTTTCAATGCTGGATAACCCAACCCTTCATACGCCGGAACCGACGCTGCGATCGATCGAAACACCGTGCTAGCCGACATTTGGAAGCCAAGCTCGATGCCCATTTGTTTCGCGAGCAGGGAAGTTATCACCCAATCGGGTTTGGCCTGATGCACGGGGTCAATGGTCGTTCGCACGCGTTGAATAAATCCATCATTGTTCGTATACGTGCCGTCAACTTCAGCAAACGAAGCGGCGGGGAAGACCACATCCGCATACGCGGTCGTTTCCGTTTGGAACAATTCTTGAACCACCAGAAAATCGAGCTGGCCCAAGGCAGTCGCGAGGAAATTCGCCTCCTCAAAAAGGCTACCCGCGATGTACATCGCCTTCGTTTCGTTACCCGCCGCTTCCAACATCTGGCGCACGGTGCTGTTGCCCGACATCAACCCGCTATCGTGCAACCCGATGCTGTTGCTAAAAAGCGCCAGCGGATGCAACAGAACATTACGATTATCGGATCTCAACGAATGGGGAAGTTGCGCAATGACCGCCTGCGCGGCCGGGCTAACTTCACCGCCAAACATGATCACGATACTGCCGCTCGTGTTGTTGATCAGATCGCGGACCGCGGAAAGTTCCGCAGCCTCGATGCCCATCTTGCGCGCTGCCAGATCGTCGTTCGCTCCCGAAGTCAGCGCCAAAACCGCGGCATCTTCCGTACCAGAGTTGATATGGACAAAACGCGTCGCGGAATTAATCAAGCGGATCGGAGTGCTGTTGACGATCACCAACTTGGCGCCGCCGTTGCGTACCGCCTGACGGATCTGCTTGCCGGTGAACGGCTGCATCTCTTCCGGTTCGCCACCGATCAAAATGATCGTCTGTGCGTGACGGATATCTTTATGCGTAGCGAGTGGTCCACCCAGATTCTCGAAGAAGGGTCGCAGCGAGAATCCATCTATACCCGAAAAATTCTTGGTACCCGCGACATCGCGGGCAAAACGCAACAGGGCGTGGTTGGCTTCGTTGGTCAAACGTGCGGAACCGATAACGCCGACCGATTGTTCGCCCTGTTCGACCATCGCTTTTTGCAGGCCTTCCGCAGCGATACGAAGCGCTTCATCCCAAGTGGCCGGGATCAACTTACCGCCCTTTTTGTAACGCACCAGCGGCGTGCGAATCCGACCATCGTCATTTACAAAATTGTGGGCAAAGCGACCCTTAATACAGAGGAATTCGCCGTTGATGCCGTTGACGTAACGATCACGCGCGACCACGCGCATCACTTCACCAGCCCGCGATCCGACGGAAATTTGGCATCCATCCGAGCAATAGGTACAGGTCGAAACCGTCTGGTCCAATTCCCACGGCCGCGCTTGGTGGCGATAGGTGGCATCCAATAAGGTTCCGGTCGGACATACCTCGATACAATTGCCGCATTGCGAGCAGTTCAGCCAACCGCCAAACGTTCCGATCACGGTATTCACGCCGCGATTGCCGGCCTCGATCGCTTCCTCGCCCATCCATTCATCGCACACGCGCGTGCAGCGTTTGCAAAGGATGCACCGTTGCTGGTCGTTGGCGACCATGGGTGACAAATATTTTTCGGGGAAAGCGTTCTTCTTTTCGTGAAAGCGCTCGTCCAAACCACCCCAATCGAACGTCAACTCTTGCAGTTCGCACTCGCCGCCGCGGTCGCATACCGGACAATCCAGCGGATGATTTGCCAACAGGAATTCCAGCATGGCGCGCCGCGCCTTTTCGATCTCTTCGCTGTCGGTGGTGACGTTCATCCCGTCGTTGCAGGTCAAGGTGCATGCGGTCTGAAGTTTCGGCATCTTCTCGACCCGCACCAAACACATACGGCACGACGCCTGCAATGCCAGGTCCGAGTAATAGCAGAATGACGGGACCGGCGAACCCTTTTCCTTACACACTTCGATCAATGACGCGCCCTTCTCTACCTGATGGGCCGTGCCGTTGATCGTGACTGTTACTAATTCTGTAGCCATGCTTTTATTCGAAAACTTCGCCGGTGCGCCGCTCGCTAATTACCATTTATCCGCGCGTTCAAATGCTGCTTAAAATCTTCCGGGAATCGTTTGATCGCCGATTGGATCGGCCACGCCGCGGCATCGCCTAACGGACAAAACGATTTACCCTCGATGTTGTCGCAAATATCCAACATCAACTGTGCATCTTCTGGACGTCCCTCGCCGGCATCGATCCGTTTCATGATCTTGACCAGCCAGTCGGTGCCTTCGCGACACGGCGTACACCACCCGCACGACTCATGCTTATAAAACTCGGTCAAATTCTTGGTCGATTGAAACACGTCAACGGTATCGTCCATGACGATGAATCCGCCCGATCCAACACTTGAACCGGCCGCGACCAATCCTTCGTAATCAAGCGTTACATCTTTGCCGATGATCTGACCGGCGTTCATGATATAGACCGACGAACCACCCGGAATGCAGGCTTTCAATTGCCGTCCGTTGGGGATGCCGCCGCAATCCTCGAGGATGAACTTCTCCAGATTGTGATAACCCATCGGCAGTTCGTAAACGCCGGGATATTTCACGTGACCGGACACGGACCAAAGCTTCGTGCCACCCGATTTTTCGGTCCCCAGATCGCGCCAGGCTTCGCCGCCCATTTCAATGATCTGCGGCACAGCGGTCAGCGTTTCGACGTTGTTCACTACCGTCGGACAGGCATACAGGCCCGCAATGGCGGGGAAGGGAGGCTTCATCCGCGGATGACCGCGTTGACCTTCCAAGGAACTCAATAACGCCGTCTCTTCACCGCAAATGTATGCGCCGGCGCCCGTGTGCGTATAGATCTCGTGATCTAAACCGGAACCCAAGATATTCTTGCCCAATAATCCGGCCGCGCGGCATTCTTCTAAAGCGCGGTCCATGATGTCGATCAAATAACGATATTCGCCGCGAGTGTAGATGTATCCGACTTTTGCGCCCAAGGCCCAACCGGCGATGATCATCCCTTCGATCAACGAATGAGGATCCAATTCCATTAAATAGCGGTCTTTGAAGGTTCCCGGTTCCGATTCGTCGGCATTGCAAACGACGTATTTTGGTTTCGGTGAATCCTTGGGAACAAAGGACCACTTCATGCCCGTGGGGAAGCCGGCCCCGCCGCGGCCACGCAGGGCCGATTTCTTGACCTCGTCGATCACGTCGCCCGGCGCCATTTTCAGCGCTTTCTTCAGGCTTTCGTATCCGCCGGTCTGTTGATACACCTTTAGCGTATGCGAGTCTTTGATCTTGACTCGCTTAAGCTGAAGGGGTTCACAACCTATGGCTTCTATTCGCATAAATTCAAACTAAGAAAACATCCAACTCATC
>JBDSEC010000555.1:0-2677 GCA_039920205.1 Pyrinomonadaceae bacterium | reverse complement strand
CTTTCGCCAATTGCCGTCCGGGTCGCGATCCGATTCGTAACCGATGCTGTACACGGTCCCCAAGTCGTGGATCACCTGCTCGAAAACGCCGTTCAAGTCCTCTAGTCGACGGGCCCGATATAGCGTAGTGCCGCCCTCTGCCGCGATCAATTGTAGTTGCCCGCGTGCCGTAGCGAATGAGGCGGCCGACATTTGATACTTCGATTTCTTGAGCATCTCTTCTTCAGTATCTAAATAGATCGGCACCACGATCGCCGGAGACTCGCGGATAAATTCTATCAATTGCGGAAATGTCGTGACCGATCCTTCACCGCGCTCACCGGGCAGCGCGTTGTCTACCCCATCGGTCATTACCACCACCGCAGACCTCCGGCCCGTAGTTTGTTCACCGGGTAAATGGGTAAGGGTATAACGCAACGAATCCCAAAAGACGGTCCCTTGGACCCCTTCGTCGATGTTCTTTAGACTTTCCTTCAACCTATCGCGATCGATGTTTAAGGGAGCGATCAGACTCAAATCGCCGGAAAAAGTAAGCACCGCGATCCGATCCTCCGGGCGCGCGGCTTTGATAAACCGTTCGGCCGCCCGGCGGATTAGTTTCAACTTGACTGCACTGGAACCCGAAACATCCAGCAGCAGCACCAGATCAAACGGCGCGTCGGCCGCGGCGAAAAACTGTACGGTTTGCGTTTTGCCGTCTTCAAGGATCGCAAAATCGGTTGGTTTCAATACCGGCGCGGCGGCGTTCTTGGCGGCTCCCAGGACACTGACCTTCAATTCGACCAGTTTGGTATCGACCCGGATCAATTCACCGGGTTCGACAGTTTGGTCGGACGATTGCCCATTCACCGCCAAAACGCACCATAGGATAAGGACCAAGAGGGCCAGGAAACGAAATTTGATCAAGCCAAGATCTCGCATATACTTCGCGTACACTTCCTTAGCTACGGGAGCGGTTTCGATCAGTTACTGGCGTGGCGCCGACGAGACGGTGCGCAACAGATCGTCGATGATCTGTGCCGGAGTGACCCCTTCGGCCTCGGCGCGGAAATTCGGTAATACCCGATGGCGCAAGACGGGCAGGGCCATCGACATAATATCCTCAAATCCGACAGCGAACCGGCCGTCAAGCAATGCCGTCGCCTTGGCGCCTAACAATATTGCCTGGCCGGCCCGCGGACCGGCGCCCCAGCGAACATTCTGCGACACGAAGGGGATCGCCTCGGCGGTGCCCGGACGGGTCGCACGCACTAAGCGGGTCGCATATTCGACCACGTTTTCTGCCGCGGGAATATCGCGGACGATCTCGCGCCAGTGTTGGAGCATCGTGCCAGTCACGATCGCGCGAACCTCGTGCGCGGCATTGGTCGTGGTCTCAGAAACGATGCGGCATTCTTCGGCGGCCGTCGGGTAGTCCATTACCAATTCGAACAGAAACCGGTCCAACTGTGCTTCCGGTAAGTTGTAGGTTCCCTCTTGTTCGATCGGATTTTGCGTGGCCAAAACAAAAAACGGCTCATCCAATTGGTAGCGCAAACCGGAAACCGTCACTTGCTTTTCCTGCATCGCTTCCAACAAAGCCGCCTGAGTTTTGGGCGGCGAGCGGTTGATCTCGTCGGCTAACAAAATATTAGTAAAGATCGGTCCGCGAATGAACCGGGCGATGCGCCGGCCGGTGGTGTGGTCCTCTTCGATCACCTCGGTCCCGGTGATGTCCGACGGCATCAAGTCCGGCGTGAATTGTACGCGATTGAAATTTAGTTGGATAGCCTGAGCCAAAGTCTTGACCAGTAAGGTTTTCGCCAAACCAGGAACACCGCGCAACAAACAATGTCCGCCACAAAGTAGCGCGATCACGATCTGGCGCACAATGTCCCGTTGGCCAATGATGACCTTGCCGATCTCGGCTTCCAGTTGGCTTATGGCGGCCGGCAGACCCTCGAGTGCCAACTCTTTGTCGCGTTCGTGTAAAGCTTCCATGATTCTAAAACAGATACTAGATGTAAAACGGCGGATGCTAGATGTCAGATGCTAGATGTTAGAGAAATGAAACCTAGTCTTGTCTGATCGCTCGCAACTGCGTTTACTAACATCTAGCATCTGACATCTAGCATCTACTCTAAGAGATCCAACATAGATTTCTCCGCTGCCGGTTCGTCCTGGTCGCGTCGGCCGCGATCCGATACGCCGCCCATGTCGGCCAGCCGCAACAATAGATTATTCTGGTTGCTGGCATAGGGCATGGCCTCTTCCTGCTTGACGATGCCGCGGCGGATCAATTGTTCGATCTCGCCGTCAAAGGTCTGCATACCCTCGGTGTAGCCCTGCTCCATTGCGTCCAGCAGGCTCTTCCCCTCGGTCTCGCCCTTTTCTATATATTCCCGGGTTCGCGAGGTTGCTTTTAAGATCTCGATCGCAGCCACGCGACCGGTACCGTCGGCGCGCGGTAAAAGTCGCTGCGACACGATGTAACGAAACGCCTGCGATAGTCGCAGTCGTACGACATGCTCTTCATTCTTCGGAAACACACCGATGATGCGGTCGACCGTTTTGGCGGCATCGACCGTGTGCAAGGTGGACAGTACCAGGTGACCGGTCTCGGCGGCTTCCATCGCGACCTCGATGGTTTCGCGATCGCGCATCTCGCCAACCAAGATGACCTTCGGCGCTTGGCGCA
>JBDSEC010000554.1:0-6735 GCA_039920205.1 Pyrinomonadaceae bacterium | reverse complement strand
TCCGCCGGTGGCGCGGGTACGTGCAACTGCCAAGGCTAAGTCGCTTCATCTCGCGCCTTCTCAATTCCGCCAACCGAACGAAGGGAGGCTAAGGCGTTCTGCCGCTTCGGAAAGTAACAGGTGATTGCGTTGCCGTGAATTGCTTGGCCTTCGCGCTTCTACGTATGGAATTGCGACCTGGTCTGCCGGTAGAGTCTCTCGAGCGCATCAAGGGCGGCCCGGGTTGCAATCGGTTTCGATCAGCGTACGCGCTGCGATGCTTTGTCGGGACGCGATCTAAAAGTGCTGATGGTTGGCCCAACCAATCTGGCCGCGTTCCTGAATTGCTTGCGCCTGGGGTTCCGCACGTTGGCGGTCGAAAAGCGCTCCCGTTTACACGGTGCGCCTTACCATCCACGATCTTGGTATTAAACGCGCGGCCTCCGCTGGGAGCGCGGGCGACCCCGCCCGCAGGGTGCGGAGATCAATCCTTACCCGAAGCTGTGCAACTAAAGGTGAAAGCATTCGGCATACTCGAACCCCCCGCCCGCAGGGTATGTTGAGACGTTCATACCCAAAAATAACTTGCGCGTCAAAGCGCTTCATTGTCACTCGGTATTGATCCTCTGATACATCCGCTCGATCGCATCCAACGCCGCGTCCGGATCGCAATCGGTTTCTATCAAAGTACGGGCCGCTTTGCTCTGTTGCGCGGCGCGTTCCGGATCGTTCAACAGCGCCACCGTGCGCTCGATCAACCCCGCGTCATCGTCGCTTATCCCGGTTTGAACTCCGTCGACTGCCGACAATCCTTCGACGCCCTCGCTGGTCGTCACCACCGGTATTCCCAACGCCATCGATTCCAATACTTTGACCTTCATCCCACTGCCGCGGCCGGGCGCGTAAAGCATCACATTCATGCACCGCAGATGAGGCGCGATGTCGGGCACGTTCTCGTTGATCTCGACATCGGGCCGATCAACGAATTCTTTCAGGGCCGTGCGCGCTTCACGTCCGACGATCAACAATCGCGCGGCCGGAACTTGCCGTTTTATCTCGGGCCACAACCGGTTCACCAAACGCATTCCGGCCGAATGCGTCGGGCCCCAATTGAAGGAACCTACCAGACCCACCGTCGGCACGGCCGCGGGACGTCCCGCGGGCCGAAATTCGTAGAGCAACGCGTCTAGCCCGAGCGGCACCGTCTCGGCCAGCACCGACGGGTGAAGCTCTTGGACCCGTTTCGTCAGGCGCGGCGTTAAGGTGCGGACGTAGGGGTACCGGCGCAGCAGGGAACGCTCGGCGCGGAGCAAATGCCGGCGGCGGCGGCGCTCGCCCGCGGTCAGGTTCGGCGCATCTTGCCAATCGATCTCGTACAGATAGTGCAGGTTGAGCAGAGCGCGCTTCGTGTGGTCCAGCCCGAGCCAGCCGCTCCACATCATCTCCAGATGAAGCACATCGAAATCGGCGGCCAATTCGGCCTTCACCGCCGTGCGCAACTCGTCGCTGAAGACGTACGAGAAAGGCTGCCGCAGTGTTTGCCACTTGGCGCGTAAGCCCTGGCGTTCGGGAAACGCAAAACAACGAAGATCATATCCCGGGGCGGGGAACAATTTAGCCGCTTGGTCGATGTCGTCAGGGTTGCCGCAAGCGGCGAACGCGGTCACGCGATGGCCGCGCTGGACCAATCCTTTCAACAACACGTAATACCAACGCGCCGCGGCATTCCCAAAGGGCAGCGGCGGTTCGATCATGACCAAGATGATGTGTAAGGGCGCCATCGGTGGTGAGTCGTTCTTAGGTCAGTCAGACCAGCCCGGCATGGGTGCGGTGGCGGCGGCGTGGACCGAATCCCAGGTGCGCCACGGTGCGGCGCCGGACTGCCACAAACCTTCGAGCAATTGCATGTCCCGCCGTGTATCCATGCATTGCCAGAATCCATCATGACGGTACGCGGCCAACTGTTTGTCGGCGGCCAGGGCTTCCAAAGTGTCGGCTTCCAGGCTGCTTTCATCACCCGCGATGTAATCAAAAATACCGGGTTCGCACATCAGGAATCCACCGTTGATCCAACCTTCGCCAGTCTGCGGCTTTTCGGTAAAGGCCGTAACCAGATCTCCATCAAAGACCAGGCTGCCAAATCGGGCCGGCGGCCGGACCGCGGTAACGGTAACCAATCGTCCTTGGGCACGATGAAGCTCGGCTAGATGGTTAAGATTTACGTCGCTGACGCCATCGCCATAAGTAAGAAAGAACGGTTCGTTACCTAACTGTTCCTGCAATCGCTTGACGCGCCCGCCGGTCAAGGTACCACTGCCGGTATCGATCAGATGGATGATCCAATCTTCGCCTTCACGATTTCCCGTACTGACGTCGCCGGTCCCCAGGTTGACCCGTAGGTCGCCCACTAACCGCGCGTAATCCAGAAAGTAACGCTTGACCACTTCGCTCTTATAACCAAGCGCCAGGTAGAACTCGTTACACCCGTAATGGGCGAAATGCTTCATGATGTGCCAAAGCATGGGCCGCCCGCCGACCTCGACCATCGGTTTGGGCTTCAGCTCGGTTTCTTCGGCGAGGCGCGTTCCGAAACCGCCTGCTAGGATCACAACTTTCATAATTCAACTGGGAATGAACGCATTTTTCAAAAGTGTTCTACGGATGATGGTTTGGATTCTCGACCAGCAAGCCTGCCGACTGCGCCGCCTGATTCAAATGATCATCGGCCGATACAAAGAAATTTGACGGTAACTTATTTGAGGTCAGTTTGTTTCGCAATTCAAGTGCCGTGGCCAATTGGACAGCGTCATAACCACGCAAGCCATTTGATTCTGCCAGTCGCATCGCATCGGCTACTACTGCATCGGTCAATCTCAAACTAGGTAATTCTTGACTGAAATCGCGTTTGAAGCTTTCAATGAATCGCCGTGCGTCAGTTTGGGAAATGTCACCAACCCGAGCACGACGCGCAATTGCCGAAACCACCTCAACGCCCGTGATATGCGCAACGTGACAAATATTGGTAGCCGGGGGGATCAAGAATCTCCAAAACCCAGTTCGTACCCTGCTCGACTATGTACTTCTTAACGACCGCGCTGCTGTCCAAATAATAGATAGCCATTATCGGCGTTCTTCAATGATCGTTTCAGATAGCGGTTTGCCTTTGATCGCAATAGGTTCAAAATTCTCGCGGTCAAGGTCCGCAGGTAGATTTACTAAAAACCCCTCGTCGAACAAAGACTGGTAGAATTCGTCTAGCGAAGGCTGCTCCTGCAATTGAACATCCGTTGCTGCCTCCGTCGCCAGTTGGTCCTGAAGTGTCTTTCGGTCAGCCAAAGGCAGGCGCTGAATTTCATTTAATATCTCAGCTAAAGTCATAGCGATATCCCCTCCTGCTCAGAGATTTTAACATAAAAATAAAGCTAACCACTCCGCTGAATCTGGGGCCTGGTTCGGAAGTTCGGCGTCAACATTCATGTTTCCAGTTCCAGGTCGGCTCGCCATGATCACAACTTTCATGGGTGATGTTATCCGTCCGATCAATTAATTAAGTCAACCACATCGCGGGCCATATCCGCCCACGACCGCAGGCGCAAGGCCGCACCAAAACTTGCCACCCGGTCACGATATCCGTCGCGGTCGGAATGCCAGCGGCGCATGCGCGCGACCAGGTCCGCGACGGTCGGCGGTGATTCTAACAGCAATTCGGACAACTCTGCGGGGTAACGTTCCGCGATGCCGGCGGAACGCGTGACAAAGGCCGGCAATCCGCAACAGAGCGCTTCGTGGACACCCAGGCCATAGGCTTCGTAATGCGTTGGGCTGACCAACAAGTCAGCGGCGGCTAGAATATCCCGCGCGCCCTTGCTGAAACCTAGCATCCGAATGCGATCACCCAGTCCCGCGACTTGACTGCGTGCTTTCCACAATTCGACTTCGGCGCCGACCCCCAATGCCACCAAGTCAACGTCCCAGTCCGCGTCGGAACAAAGCTGTTCCCAGGCGGCGAACAGCAGATCAAAGCCCTTATTGCGATCGTGACCCAACGCACCGATAAAAACCGCTACGGGCCGTTCGGCATTCCAACCAAGTCGCATCCGCGCTGCGGCGCGTTCCCACTCTGTGGCCGGGCGGAAATCCTCGGCGTCGATACCGTAATAGACCGCCTGGACGCGTTCGGGGGGCAATCCTAACTGCGATATTACTTGTTGACGGGCACGTTCGGAATTTGTCAGCACCATTCGCGCGACTTGCAGGGCGTTGCGTTCGTCCCGCCGGTACCTAGCCTTTAGTGCCGCCGCGCGCCAGCGAAATCTTGCCGGTGCGTGATCGACCCGATTGGGCCAAGCCGCGTGCACCGCATGGATCCAGTTAACGTCGGGCCAGGCGCAATTGCCCCCATTTACGATCACCCGCGCGCATTCCGCACGCAGCGATCGGGCGACTTTCTTTCCCTTGTGGCGTAACCATGGTTCGGCCAACAAATAAGCGTTAAGCGGCTTACGGACCTGGTGCCAGATGATGTTCGGGTGTTCAGCCAAGGGCGAGGCGACGAGATAGCCTACCAAATGAACCGTCGCGCCGAGATCTTCAGCTAGATAACGGGCCAGTTCGTAATTCGCCCGATCCATGCCGCCCCAAACCGAAAAGTCTCCGCTTACCAGAACGTAAACGCTCATTCCGTATTAGACCTGTTTCATTCGCTACGCCAAAAAGCGCCCCGGCCAAAAACCAATACTGGATACCCATGGGTGACGTAAACGGAGTGTAGCCAAAAATGATCGCCACCACGCCCAGGTTTGCGGCTACGATCAATGACGAGCAGAATTGCATATCGGCCGTAACGGCTCGCCACGCGATGTCAATTTCCTTCAGCGAAGTTAGCAACAACGCGATTCCATAACACAACAGCAACACGACGCCGCCGTCCAATACCCAAGCCGGTATCTGTAATTCCGCCCAAATCTGTGGCGCATCAGCGTTGGCATCGTCGCCGAAATAGAGACGCATCATACCCCACCGGCCCAGGCCCGCACCCAACGGATAGGTCGGCACTAATACCGTAACCGCACTTTCCATTTGCCCGCCGCGGCCGGCCTGGTAATAAACCGACAACGGGTCGCCCTGTCGCAGGGTTTCCAATCGGGTTGAAACCGCGGATCCGGCCAACGGAACGCTCGTCCAAAAAGCACCCAGCAAGACCGCAGTGCCGATGACCAGGGCCGAGATCGCGGTCGAGCGATGCTTTTGCAGAAGGCCGACGATCGCGACATACACCACGATCATTCCGATCAAGATAAGCAACGAAGTCCGCACCTGACTCAGATAAACAATGGCGCATCCGATACCCGTCGCGGCAAACGCCAGCGCCCGCTTGATCCAAGACATTTTCCGCAATGAAAAGGCCAAGCCCATCAATCCGGCCGCCATTCCCGCCACGCAAACGGCGCCCGGCGTGTCTGAAAGCCCGGGCGGGCGAATGGCCACGTTTCCCGCACGATCAATATAAGTTGTGGTGCTCATGCCATGACGCATGGCCCTTTGTACGGACGAGAATTCCGCCGGCATCCAGGTGCCCGGGTCATACACTTGCAAGATCCCGACCAACGAATTGATACCATTGCAGACCAGAAAGATCACCAACAGGCGCATAAGTTGACGGGGGTCGCGCACCAACACGGCCGCCCAGAAAACCGGCGCCAGCACTGCCAAATAGAGCATTGTTTGCGCCATTCCGGCCATGGTTGAGTTCGTCGTGGGATGCAGGATCATAAGCGCTAGCCAACCAAGCGCCGCGATCAGCCAATGCGCCGCCGGATGAGGCGCGCGCCCTTTGGACTTGCCGATGCACCAAAACAGACCTAACAGGCTAAAAGCGAAGGGAGCGATCCGTAAGGGTAAACGAAAATCCTGCGCGCCGGGCAAAAGCAAGAGCGCGGGAAAAAAAGTCTGACTAATTATAAAGATCTCGGGAAATCCCCAGGGAACCGCCGCTTCGCCTACGCCGGCCTCGGGCGTAGGCGAGGCCTTAAGCGGAGTCAATATGTTTCGGGCCGTACTTGCCATCAGAGCTCAATTCCGGGTGCGGTCAAAACCAAATGCGGCCAATCGTCCAACGCCGCGCCCGCGGTCATCGGCATTAGAAAATTCTTTGGTTCCAGGTCGCCACTGTACGAGGCACGTCGGAACGCCGCCGGCGAGTGATCAATGCGATAGGGGCGATACCCAAAACTGCTCAATTGTTCAACTATTTGATCCGCCGAATGGCCATGTTCCGTCAATTCATTCGGATGGAGTTCCAGGATGATCCGCTTAACCCGATGCGCGGCCAGGGAAACTTTCATGCCCGCCAGCGCAAAACCTTCGTACCCTTCGATGTCCATCTTCAAAAGGTCGATCTGTTCTACGTTCATTTCCGCGATGACATCGTCCAACGGTCGGGCCGCAACCGCAAAGGTCTGACTGCCAGCAACTGTCTCGGCGATCCGGGAAAGCCCAAAATTGTCCCCGCTATCGTCATATCCGCAAAGATTTAGGGTGGACGTTTCAGCGCTAGCGGCGATCTGCAGGGGCGTCACTTGCGACAAGCCATTGCGTGTTACGCATTCCACCAATCGCGCAAAAATACGCGGATCGGGTTCAAAGCTCACTACGCGTCCGTTCGTACCCACCTGATTAGCCGCCACCAAAGTAAAGTAACCCCAATTAGCCCCGACATCGAAAAAGGTCATGCCCGGCTGTAGGATCGAGCGCAGC
>JBDSEC010000553.1:0-2713 GCA_039920205.1 Pyrinomonadaceae bacterium | reverse complement strand
CCCGAAACGCGGTCCTTGATACGGATCACCATCTTATAATCTCCCGGGATCAAACCAGACGTGGGCAACAACCGCGCCAAGGTCAAACGCTGACCGGCGTCGCTCATCCCGCCCCAATCTTCGCCTTGCTTGAAGATCTCTTTGCCGTCCTTGAACAACACGTATTCGACATCAACCGATGGACGCAAGGTCGTTTCGTCAATGCCGGCGTTGTAAACCTGCATATAAATGCCGACCTCTTGACCTCGCCGGTAATGGCCCGAAACATTCGGGATCACCTTTTTGTCGCCGATGCTGAACATTTCGCCCGGCGGCCGGTCGCCTAAATTCTGTAGCCGTGCAGCCAAGACCAAAGTCGAGGTCGAAAGCTGGTCGCTTTGGTACTTTGGCACCGTGAACCCGAGGCTCTTGTAACCCGTGGCGCCCGACGAGACGTCACGAACGATCACATTCACCTTATAGGTGCCGGGCGGCAGCGCGACCGCCTTTTGATAAGCTGATTTGCGGTCCTTGGCATCTGACAATTCCGTTACCGTGGCGCGCGTGATAACCGGATCTTCGAACGTACCAAACCGCTTGCCGGAAACGCCGATGATCCGTCCAAAAATATTGATCCGCGCCTGTTGAATACCGCCACTGTCCTGAAACACCAGGTCCTTGTTGTCGGTCTGAATGGTAAACGCCGTTACGACGCGTTCATCCGATTGGCGAAAGAAATCGACGCGCATATCAAAGCTGAGCGGGTTATCGTCAAAGCTTCCGCTGTTCGCGCCGGCGATATCGCTTTCTAGGTCCTTGAACTTGACCGCGGGGGGACGCGACAGATCGGCAATGATCTGCATCCGTGTGAACGGGTTGTCCTGTTCGCGCGCATACGAATTGTTGGAATTGATGCCATTGATGCGGTCACCCTTATCGCTAAAGCCCAACTGTTCCGATAGGGTTAAACCCGCGCCCGGAACATGCAGCAACGCGTCCTTTTCGTCCGGCGAACGCGCGATGTGATATTCACCGGTTCCACTGGGGTCGACGAATTCGATCTCGATGCCACTGCCCACGCCTTCCAAATGGCGATAGAACCAGATCTCGAACGGATAGGTCGCCGTCGAACCGCCACCCTGATAAGAAGGCCGTTCGTAGGAACCGCCGCTCGGGTGCGTCTCTACCTCGTTCGGTTTGCCAAACGTGATATAGATCCGTCCCCGATCCGATTTCCAGCCCGGGATACCGGAACTGTAATGTTCATTGGCATACGCGATCCGCTCGTAATACTCTTCGCGGTATTCGTTCTCTTCCGTGTCCGGGTCCGGGTCGCGCCGGCGCCAAAAATCCTCAATAAATTTTTCGCGTTCGTCGTCGGTCTCGAGCTTCTTAAAAGCGCGCTTTTCCGCGTCCGAAATGATGTAGGTGACATCCTTTTCGATCCAATCGCGGTAGGCCTTTTTGACCTCAGTCTTTACCTGACGTTGCTTTTGCGAGGGGTCCTGTTGCGCGGCCACGGGCTGCACCAACATAGCGAAAAGGCTAGCGCCCAAGAATAATTTCTGGGCCAGGGGACGGCGGAAGATCATATTAAACTCCTGAACAAATACCAAAAAAGCGAAGCATTGCGGACCGTGACTATTACGACCAATTCAAGGACTGGTCACTTTCAATAACTCGGCCCACAATTATGCCTTAAAACTGTAGGATTAGCACCCAATAGAGTCAAGATGCGGGAAATCGGGACAAAGATGCTCGGTTCGACGGCGGAACCCCGGACCGGCAGGGAGCTCCCAAAGGCAGAAACCCGACCGTAAGGGAGCGGGGTGAATGGCAAATTGATTTGAAAATTGATAACGCTGGGGCAAAAGCGCGCGATGAAGGAGGGTTCAAAACTTAGCCATATGCCACACTTTGCCCGGCTTCTGGAATGATCTCTTGATCCGATAACTTGTTCAGATCGTCGTTAAATTTGGAACGTTGGGATCTACCGATCAACCAGCTCGCTTTTCGGGCAGTATATTGTAGTCGCGGGTGTACGCTTTGCGGAGCCCGCGGTCAGCGCGCACGCATTCGGAGCCGGCTTTTGGGGCGGCAGAGGTCGCGGCTCTGCCGCCCGATGCGCGGCTATGGCTCTGCCCGTAGCCCAATTGCGTGGGCTCCGAACATTCACAAATAGCTGACCGACCGATCAGTAGACGAACGAACCCGGGCTTGGGGTGTCGCCGTTGGTGCCAAAGCTCTGACCCAAGAATCCCGACGTCGATCGCTGGACATACCAGGTTCCCGCCGATGGGCGAAATACCGCGTGATCCGCCTTTCCGTCACCATCGAAATCGGCCGGCGCGGGAAGATCCCCGTTCTGACCGAAACGCAATGTACCCAGGGATCCGTTGCCGCTGTTCAACCGATACCAATCCCCGGTCGTGGGGCGAAAGATCGAGATGTCCGCCTTGCCGTCACCGTCAAAGTCGGTCGGCGTGGCTTTGTCGCCATTGGCGCCGAAATGCACGGATACCAGTCCATTAGTGCTGGAATTTATCCGGTACCAATCGCCGGATGATGGCCGGAACACGCAAATATCGTCCTTGCCATCACCGTCAAAATCAGCCGCGGCCGGTTTGTCCGTCGAAAGCCCGAACACAACCGAAATGAACTGTCCATTCGAACTGTTGAGCCGATACCAGGTTCCGGTCGATGGACGATAGACCGCAATGTCGGCCTTGCCGTC
>JBDSEC010000552.1:0-11769 GCA_039920205.1 Pyrinomonadaceae bacterium | reverse complement strand
CACAATCTTGCCGTCTGGCTGCACCGCGATTGAATAGACCGTGCTGCTAGCGTTGGGGTTGAACGAATCCGCCGCGCCGGTCGCCGCGTCTAATCGGGCGATTTTAGCGCGACCCGCGCCGCCGATGTTGATGAATGTGCCGCCCGCCAGGATCTTGCCGTCCGACTGCACCGCGATCGAACGGACCGAGCCGTCCGCGCTCGGATCGAACGAATCAGCCGCGCCGGTCGCCGCGTCTAATCGAGCAATATAATTGCGACTCGCGCCGCCGATGACAGTGAAATTGCCGCCTGCCAGAACTTTGCCGTCCGACTGCACCGCAATTGAAGAGACCGTGCCGCTGGCGTTCGGGTCAAAGGCCGTATCCAGGGTGCCGTCCGGGTTGAATCGGGCGATACGGTTACGGGTTACGCCGAGAACGGTTGTGAAAGTGCCGCCGATGATAATTTTCCCGTCCGATTGGACGACAATGGCGTTAACGTCACCGTTCGCATTCGGATCAAAGCCGTCGAGTGCTGACTGTGCTTTATTGACAGAGGCGAGACAAACCAAAACCAGGGCTATGGCCAACAGCGCGTGGACGTGAAACGAACGTGAAAAGAAGGCGCGAAAAACCGGGGCTAGTTGCGACATGATCCAATCTCCTTACTGCAAAATGAGCGATGAGCATTACGCTGCCGCTCGCCGAGGCTAATAGTGGCAATTTTTAGACGAATTTGGTGGTCATCATTACTTTCCTTTTGCTCAAGAAAGTTCCCTTCAACTAATAGGGCGGAAAATTTGGGCCAAACCGCCCAAAAAGAAAATGAAATATCCAGCACATTTCGGTATGATTGCCGGTGAATTGGGGAAATAGTGAATTTAACTAAGCCAAAAGACGTTACGGTGCTGCTAAATGCGGTTGGCGCGGGCGATGAAAGTGCGCCGGAAGAACTTTTAGCTTTCGTTTATGACGATCTGCGCCGGTTGGCACGGGCTCATTTTGCGAATGAAAAGCCGGACCATACGCTGCAACCAACGGCGCTGGTCCACGAGGCTTATATTCGTCTCGTAAGCTGGGAAAATGTTTCGTGGCAGAATCGGGCGCATTTTTTCGCGGTCGCGGCGAACGTCATGCGAAATATTCTGATCGATCACGCCCGCAAGAAAAACGCGCAGAAACGGAGCGGAGGTCAAAGGATCTTGCTCGAAGAAGCCGTTGGATTTCAGACCGGTCAAGAGCTAGATCTGCTGGCTTTAGACGAGGCCTTGCAGACGCTGGAAAAGGTCGACGGGCGCCAAGCAAAGATCGTCGAGCTGCGATTTTTCGGCGGCCTGTCGATCGAAGAAACCGCTTGCGTGTTGAAAATTTCCGAGACCACCGTCAGACGCGAATGGACTTTTGCCAAGGCTTGGTTTCAACGAGAACTGACGCGCGACTAGGTCCTCGTTCGAGCCAAAGTATTACTTCGCGACCGCCCGGCGGCAAGAAATTGCTCTCCACACCGACATGAATCCGGAATTTTGGGGGAAAATCAAGCAGACCTTTGAATTGGCTTTGGCACAGCCCGAGCAAAACCGTATCGAATTTCTGCGGGCAACATGCCAGGGTGATAACGAGCTTTTCGAAGAAGTAATTTCTCTGCTAAACGCACACGACAAGACCGAGCATCTTATTGAAAAACACTGCTTTGATATTGCGGGCAACATCTTGCCAAGTAGTCACCGCTACGAGGGCCGGCAATTCGGACATTACAAAATTATCCGCGAGATCGGTCGCGGGGGAATGGGTGCGGTCTTTTTAGCCGAGCGCAGCGATGGCGAATTTCAACAAAAAGTCGCACTGAAGATCATTCGTCAGGGTTTCACCAACGGTGAGCTGGAAAAGTATTTTCGACGTGAACGTCAAATTCTCGCCTCCTTAAATCATCCGAATATAGCGAAGCTGTTGGACGGCGGGGTATCGGAGACCGGAGAACTCTTTCTCGCCATGGAATTCATTGAGGGCGAGACCTTGCTCGCTTTTGCCGAATCTCTTTCGCTCGGTGAAAAACTTGGGCTATTCCTGAAAATTTGCGGCGCGGTTGCTTACGCGCATCGAAATTTGGTGGTCCACCGCGACCTAAAGCCGTCAAACATCCTGGTGACAAGAGGTAATGAACCAAAACTGCTTGATTTCGGTTTGGCCAAACTATTGGACGAAAATCTGCTGGATGACGTAACGCAAACTCAGACTGCTTTTCGGGCGCTCACACCGGCCTATGCTTCGCCCGAACAATTACGTGGGGCTTCGGTCACGACCGCTTCGGATATTTATTCTCTTGGTGTCGTTTTATATGAAATGTTGAGCGGCGAAAGGCCGTTCGATCTGGAAAAGAAAAGTCTCGATGAGGTCTTACGGACCATTACCCAAACCGAACCACTACGATTGAGCCAAATTAGAGATCCTAAATTGCAGACGCAGCATTTGCGAGGCGATATTGAGAATATCGTGGCGATGGCGTTACGCAAGGAACCCGAGCGCCGTTTTGAATCGGTAGAGGCATTTGCCGATGACATCGAACGACACCTGAGTCATCGAACGGTTTCGGCGCGACCAAACACCGTTAAATATCGTGCGTCGAAGTTTCTCCGGCGCAATAAGATCGCCGCCGCCGCCGCCGCCTTGGTAATTGTCGCGTTGGTCTCAGGTTTGGCGATCGCGCTCTGGCAAGCAAAAAAGGCCGGGCGCCAACGTGACCGTGCGGAAAAGCGTTTTAACGACGTGCGCCAACTGTCCAACTCTTTGTTATTTGAGATCGCGCCCAAGATAGAACGCCTGAATGGATCGACCGAGGCGCGGGAGATCCTGGTTAAACGCGCGCTGGAGTATCTTGACAGTTTGGCGGCGGAATCACAGAGTGATCTCGCGCTTCAGTCCGAGTTGGCGTCGGCCTACGAAAAGATCGGCGAGCTTCAGGGCAACCCGAACAAGCCGAATCTGAGTGATTTTGCGGGCGCCATTTTAAGTTATGAAAAGGCGAATGCGATTCGCCGCCGTTTACCGGTTACACCGGAGAACCGGCGACTGTTGGCGGAGAATTTTCGCCAGTTAAGTGCGGTCCGCTTTATCCAAAACGACAATGGCGCTTCGTTACAGGATTCGTCCGCGGCGTTGAAGATCTACGAAGGCCTGTTGGCGGAAAGTCCGGGAGCGACAGAAATGCAGGCGAGTTTTATCGAAGCGGAACTTGAACAAGCCCAGATATACTCCGCCAATAATCAATATAGGACGGCGATCCCGCTGTTTCAAAAGGCCGTGGCCACGCTCCCAAATCTCGACCCCGGCAAGCAAAAAACGCGCGCTTTAACGGCCCGGACCTATTCCTTGCTCGGCAATGCGTTGTCTTGGGACAATCGGCAACCCGAAGCTGAAGTTGAAATGTCTAAAGCCGTTTTGATTGCCGAATCCTTGGCCCGGGAATACCCGAACGACTCGAATATTCAACAGGACGTGTGGCGCGTATTCATTTGGGCCAGCAGTATTTATGAGGATTCAAAAGACGAGATCTGTTTGCAGTTTGCGCAACGGGCCGTAAAAACCTCGGAAACGGCGATCGCATCGGATCCGGCCAATATGCAGGCCAAACATAATCTCGCAAAGAGTCTTTCCCGCGTCGGCATCTGCTCGGTCAATCTCAAGAAACTGTCCGAGGCCCATTCCAATCTTGCTCAGGCGGAAACGATCTTTCTTGAACTGATCAATAAGGAACCAAAGAATCGGATCTATCAGAACGACTTGGGCAAATTGTACACGCGGTTCGGCGATACCAAGCAAAAGCAACACGATCTGAACGGCGCGCTCAGCGCCTTTCAAAGATCGGTCGGGCTATTTGAAGCAATTGCCCAGACCGACGAGAGAAACACGCTCGCCCGCCGAGACCTGGCGCAGTCGTTGAAAAGCGTTGGCTTGATCCAATTAGAACTTGGCGAAAAGGAAAACGCTTTACAAAGCCTGCAAAGGGCTCTCGAGATCGTGACTCAGCTCAAACAGCAGAACGCACTCGGGGATTGGGATAAATCACTGTTGACTGAGATTCAAACCGCTTTGCAAAAGCTGAATGTCGCGGGTTGAAGTCCTCGACCGAGCGAATTCAACCGACCGACCGAGGTCCAGACGGCATCTTGCGCACACTATTGAAGGCGGCGGGAGCTCTCTGAGACGCGCGGCATGTTGCCGCTTACGATCGAAGTCCACCACTAAACTTTGGGCGGCTGTCCCTTTTGCGCTAATATTTCCCCCAGCGAGCATTACGTCAATAGATTTGGAGGGGCATCCTTATGTCCGACGCGGCCAAGGAAGCGATCAAGGCGGCGAAAAAGTGTGACGTCGCGCGGCTTAAGGGCTTGGTGACCGCGGATCCATCACTTGTTGACGCCCGCGATGCGGATGGTTCGACACCGCTGCATTGCGCTTGCTGGAAAGGGCACCTTCCGATCGTGGCGCTGCTGCTGGAAGCCGGCGCGGACGTGAACGCGCGAAATCGAAACGATCACTGGGGCACAACACCATTGCATGCCGCCGCGCACGCAAACCAAGCGGCGATCGCCGAGATGCTGTTGGTGCGCGGCGCCGATCTGGATGCCGTCGATTTGAATGGCAACCCGCCGCTGTTTCACACTACATATCATAAGGCCAAAGCTGCCGCGAAAGTGTTGGAACGTTTCGCCGCCAACCGCGGTTGAGCATTCGCCATTGGCTTTGCCAACACACCCGATGTTGTAACTCTACCCAAACCTGCCGCAGAATGTGACCTTGCTACGGGCACGAAAAATGAAACGACGCAGTTGGATAGTTTGGGTCGCGATCTTTGCCGGTTGGATGCTGGTAGGATTGTCGTTCAGCGTCAACGATTATTTATTCGTTGATTCTTTGCGCCAGTATTACCAGGAAACACCGGACCTGCGCAGCCTGCTTTATTGGGATCTTGCCTATTGGCCGACCTGGGCCTTGTTGGCGCCATTGATCTTTTGGCTAGCAAGGCGTTTCCCGCTGGATCGCGAAAAGTGGCCGCGAAACTTGGTACTGCACATTGTGCTGGGACTGGTATTGATCGTTCCACAGCGGGCGGTCTATTTGTCCATTGCCTGGACTTTTCAGAACTTAGGCGGTGAACACATTCCCTTGGTCAATTTATATCGCAAATTTCTGCTTTATAACTTGCCCACCGGTTTGATGAGCTACGGGGTGATCCTATTGGGCGGGTTCTTGCTGAACTTTTATGACGAGTACCAACAAGAAAAGCTGCGCTCGACTCGATTGCGTGCCGAATTGAATCAAGCGCAGTTGCAGGCCTTGAAAATGCAATTGCAGCCGCATTTTCTCTTTAATACTTTTAATTCGATCTCAGCCATGTTGCACGAAGATGCCAACGCAGCCGACGAGATGTTAGCCCAACTTGGCGATTTCCTGCGCCTGACGCTGGACAATTCGGGCGAGCAAATGGTGACGCTCGAGGCCGAGTTGGAGTTCCTACGCCAGTATCTTTCGATCGAGCAGATACGGTTGCAAGACCGCTTACGCGTGGATTACGACATCGATCCGCAGGCATTGACTGCCGCGGTGCCGAACCTCGTATTACAGCCCATCATCGAGAACGTGATCAAGCATGGTGTGGGCCAAAGCTACGGCCCCGTGCGGGTTTCGGTGAGCGCCCAGATCAAAGGCGATCGGTTGCGGCTGTCCGTCAGCGATGATGGTCCGGGTCTGCCGCAAAATGGCCAAGCCGGCGCCGACGGATTCGGACTGAACAACACGCGCGCGCGTTTGCGCAGTGCTTTCGATGACGATTTTCATTTTGGTCTGTCCCTGAACCTCAGCGGCGGAACCGCGGCCGTAATGGATCTGCCGTTCATCCAACACGAGACCAGGGCAGCGGAGGCAACGTCATGAATGGATCGGTTACAGTATTGATCGTAGATGACGAGCCGTTGGCCCGGCGGCGTTTGCGTAAGTTGATCGAAGCCGATGATGAATTACGCCTAGTGGGCGAATGTGCGAACGCCGACGAAGCCGCGAAGGCGATTAGGTTATTGCGGCCGCGACTGCTTTTCCTAGACATTCAGATGCCGCGTAAATCCGGTTTTGAGCTCCTGGCCGAGATCGACGCGGAACAGATGCCGCTGGTCGTCTTCGTGACGGCGTTTGATAAATACGCGGTGCGCGCGTTTGACATCCACGCGATCGATTATTTGTTGAAGCCCTACACCGCCGAACGTTTCGGCGCCGCGGTGCAGGTCGCGAAAAAGCGCTTGCGCGAAGAATTGAACGAGCATTTGGCCGAACGCACGCTCGCGTTGTTGGCGGAACTGAGAACCGGTTACGCCGAGCGTCTGTTGGTGAAAGCAAATGAGGCGATCGTTTTTCTGAACGCTACTGATATTGATTGGATCGAAACGCAAGATAAGTACGTCCGCATACACGCCGGGCCCGAGACCTACCTCCTCCGCGAATCGATCTCGCATCTCAGCGCGCGTTTGGACCCGCGTGGTTTCCTCCGTATTCACCGGTCGTATTTAGTAAACATCGACCGCATAAAAAGGCTCGAGCCCTGGTTCAATCAGGAATATCAAGTCGTATTGCGCGACGGTACGCGGTTAACGCTTAGCCGGGGACAGCGCAAGCGGTTGGGGGACGTGCTCGGTGCCGGTATCTAATTACGCCTATGTTCAGCGTACCGAAAACGTGCAACCGCACAGAGTTACGCCTTTCAGGCGTGATGAACGTACCTAAAGTCCACCTTCCCGCAAGCGCGCAACCGCACAGAGTTATGCCTGTCAGGCATGATGAACTCACTTAACAAACCACTTCGGTCCAATTTCCTTCGCGCCTGAAATGCGCAACTCTGAACCGTAGCGCGCTTACGGTAAATTGAATGCAGATCAAAGGTCATCGCGCAACCCTGAACTGAAGCGCGCTTGCGGTAAGTTGAATCAACCGCGACACCCTCGCGCCTAAAAGGCGCAACTCTGAACTGAGGCGTGCTTTCGGTAAATTGAATGCTGATCAACCGTTATCGCGCCTGAAATGCGCAACTCTGAACCGTAGCGCGTTACTTCAAAGTCGGCGTTTTGAACGATTCGCTCGCGCCCGATCTCAACCACACGCGCCTTCATGAAACCACTCGCGACATTTTGATTGTCGGTAACCAGATTCGCGCCTAGCCTTCGCCTCCAGGCCCGAATTCCGTAGCCAAAAAGGGTATAGGATCATGAGTTCGATCACCGCAGACGATATTCCCGCTGCCGGACCGGTCGTGACCGACGACCGCGGTTTCGCGGGTCATCCACTCGGGCTCTCGACGCTCTTCTTTACCGAGATGTGGGAGCGTTTCAGCTATTACGGGATGCGGGCACTGTTGGTGTTGTACATGGTCTCGCCGGCGGCGGGCGGATTGTCCTTCGATACGGCGAAGGCCACGCGCATTTATGCGATCTATACCAGTGCTGTCTATTTCACTAACGTTTTCGGTGGCTACTTGGCGGACCGGTGGTTGGGTGCGCGCCTAGCGGTCTTGTTAGGCGGGATCATCATCGCGACCGGGCATTTCTCGATGGCTTTTCATTGGGCGCCCATGTTTTATGTCGGGTTGTTCTTCATTGTGATCGGCACCGGTTTGTTGAAGCCGAATATCTCGACCATGGTTGGTAAGTTATACGGTCCGGATGACCCGCGTCGCGACAGCGGCTTTTCTATCTTTTACATGAGCATCAATTTGGGGGCAATGTTTGCGCCGTTGGTGTGCGGTTATTTAGGCCAGCGGGTTGATTGGCATTTAGGGTTCGGCGCGGCCGGAATCGGGATGACCTTGGGCGTGATCCAGTTCGTCGTGCATCGCAAACGGTTAGCTCAGGTCGGAGGCCGTCCGGTACGTCGATCCAGTGTAACGGGGGTTGCCGAACCGCGTCCGCGTTTAACCAAAGAAGACAAGCGCCGGTTGGTGGTGGTGTTTCTGCTCTATTTCTTTTCGATGCTGTTCTGGATGGCGTTCGAGCAATCCGGCACGAGCTTTACGCTATTTGCCGATCGTCACGTCCGGAACGAGATATTCGGTCTTAGTTTTCCGTCCAGTTGGTTCCAATCGGTCAACGCAGTATTCATCCTGACGCTAGCGCCGGTGTTTTCGATCATTTGGATGCGTTGGGGCAAACGCCAACCATCGAGTCCCGCAAAATTCTCGGGCGCGCTGGTCTTTGTTAGCCTCGGAATGTTCGTCATCGCCGCCGCCGCATTGTTTTCGGCGGACGGGAATGTCAGCCCGCTCTGGCTGATCGCGGTCTATTTCATTCATACAGTCGGTGAATTGTGTCTGAGCCCAGTGGGGTTAAGCAGCGTTACGAAGCTCTCGCCCGTGCGGATGGTCGGGTTGATGATGGGCTTGTGGTTTCTGGCTACCTCGCTCGGCAACCTATTAGCCGGAACGATGGCTGGATTCTATTTGGACGACCCCGGCGTGCAATTCAGATTGTTCGGCGGCTTGGGCTTGGCCTCGCTGGCTGGGGCGATCGTATTGTTTTTGCTGTTACCGCTGGTTCGCAAAATGACTACAAATGCAACCACGACCGAATTCCTGGTTTCAACTGCCGGACCAAATGAGTGAATTACCCACTCGCTACCGTAGGTGGTACCGACTTCAACACCGGGACGACTGCTTTATCCCCACGGCAACAGGTGTTACGAACTGCATTAATTAACCTCCGCCGCCTTGCCGGTTACAGAGACTCTCGCTGCGCGGCGTCTTAAATTATCCATTGTCAATTATCCATTATCCATGCTTCGTTGTATCATCCCTCGCAATGACCGATTCACCGATCAAACGAGTGGGAGTGGTAGTAAAACCCAACCAAACGAACGCAACCCAGACGCTGTGCGACCTGGTGTTGTGGCTGAACAAGCGCGGTATCTCGATGGTTGGCGGTAGATTGGTTGAACGCGACGTGGTCGAGCAGCAGACGGGCTGTAAACTCGAAACCACCCCGGCCGAGGGATTGGCGTCGAGCGTCGATCTGATCGTTGTGTTAGGCGGTGACGGCACCATGATCGGCACCGCGCGTCAGATGGGCGATCGCGAGGTGCCGGTGCTGGGCGTAAATTTCGGCACGCTCGGTTATATGGCCGAGTTCCGCATCGAAGAGATGTTCCCGGCGCTGGAAGCGATCTTGGCGGGCGATTACCGGGTTGATTCCCGCGTGATGTTCGATGTCGAACATATGCGCGACGAGACGGCGCTTTCACGCCTGCGTGTCCTCAATGAAGTGGTGATCAACAAAGCGGCACTGGCCCGCATAGTCGAGATCGATGTTCACCTAAATAATCATTACGTGAATTCGTTTCGTGCGGACGGGTTGATCGTCGCTACGCCGACCGGATCGACCGCCTATAATCTTTCCGCTGGTGGCCCCGTGGTTTTCCCCTCGATGCGGGCCATGATCTTAACCCCCATTTGTCCTTTTAGCCTGACCAACCGTCCGATTGTACTCCCCGACGACGCGGTGATGGAGTTGCGGTTGAAAACGGCGAGCGAGGATGTGGCGCTGACCCTAGACGGTCAGATCGGCGTGCAATTAAGTGCGCAAGACATCGTACGGATCAGCAAAAGCGCGGTCACTTTCAATTTGGTCCAGCCGACGAATCGAAATTATTTCGATGTGTTGCGCGACAAGTTGAAGTGGGGCCGGTAATTAGAGGGGGAACTTAGCATGGTGCTACCGCTCGGCGACGACAATGCGGATCGCAAGAGCTTTCCGATCGTCAACATCACACTAATTGCCATCAATATTCTGGTCTTTGTTCTGTTGCAGGGGTTCGGCCAAAACGACCGCTTTACCTACGCCTATTCGGCGGTGCCGGAAGAGATCGTAACCGGGCGCGATATCGTGACGCCCGACCGCGTCGTGGTCGATCCCGAATCCCGGCAAAAGTACGAAGTGCCCGGGTTGGGCGAGACCAAAGGGTCGGTTTACCTGACGCTGATCACGTCGATGTTCATGCATGGCAGCATCATGCATATCGTCGGGAACATGCTCTTCCTGTGGATCTTTGGCGACAATCTGGAAGACCGGATGGGCAAGGTGCGATACCTGATCTTCTATCTGGTTTGTGGGGTGATCGCTTCGTTCGCGCACATATTGATGAATCTGCATTCATTGATCCCGAGTTTGGGCGCGTCCGGCGCGATCTCGGGGGTGTTGGGCGGATATATTTTGCTTTATCCCAAGCGGCGGGTCCGCGTTCTATTGTTCCGGATCATTACCGAGGTTCCGGCGTTCGTCGCCATTGGTTTGTGGTTCGTATTGCAGATCGTTGAGAGTTTTTTGGGCCAAACCGGGGGCGTGGCCTACGCCGCGCATGTGGGCGGATTCATTGCCGGATTGGTGTTGATCAAACCGTTCCTGATCGGTAAGCCGGCCTAAAAGGCAGATCGCCCATACCAAAAAAGGCAAGGGATGAGTTCGTTGAAGGCGGCCTCGCTCCGGCTAGGGGGATTTAGTCCCGACCTGAGCGCGGCGCCATATTTGAGACATTTTCGAGAAATCTGCCTAGGGCAAAATGCAGATTTCAGGAATGCCGGGTAGTATAAACAATATGAAACTGTTAGTTCTGAGACTTTGCTTGATCGTACTAACGGCCTTGACGGTCGCGGCGCAGGCAACGTCGAGTTCCCCTTTGCCGGTTGTGAACGCCGTTCAGACGACGGCCAAAACCTTTCAACTCAATAGTAAGTTAATGACCCGGCAGATACCCTATGCGGTAGTGTTGCCGCAGAATTACGAGAGCGATAAGCAAGTCCGGTTTCCCGTCATTTATTTGCTTCACGGGTTAGGCGGGAGTTACAAGAATTTCGTTGACGATCCGAAACGGCTCGCGTACTACGCGCAACATCGCTTTATTGTCGTTAGTGTCGAAGGCGGATCGGGGTTTTATACGGACAGCGCCACCAAACCGAATGACAAATATGAAACCTACATCATTAACGAACTAATTCCTGAAATCGACAAGAATTATCGGACGGTGACAGACCGCAGTGGCCGGGCCGTAGCGGGAATGTCTATGGGGGGATACGGCGCGCTGAAATTTGGGATCAAGTATCCGCAAATGTTCGCCCTCGCGGCCGCGTGGAGCGGTGGCATCCCTTCCGCGTCGTGGCATAAAGCAAGCGATCTGCCCCCGATCCCCGAGATCGTACAACCACTTACGGCGGCTTTTGGTGACGGCACCGATCCGGCGCCTCTTACGGCCAATGATCTGTTTCGTTTATTCCGCGACTACCCCGCCGGCAAGATCACAGCGCTACCCTTCTTCTATCTCGATTGCGGTACGGGGGACGAGTTGGGGCTGCTCAAGCCCAATCAACAACTAGCGGAAATTTTGGTTAGCCGACAGATCCCTCACGAATTCCGCCAGCTCCCGGGTGGGCACGCCTTGCAGGGCTATAGAATTGGGGATGTGTTTAATTTGAGCGAGCGCATATTTTCGGCGCAAAAGGTGGTTTCCGGCAAGCAATAAGAATTACTGCGCTAAAAGCGTATAGATCCTAAAAATCGTCACCGTCGTCGGGATCAATCCGTCCAAACCATCGGTCGAATCACCCGAGCCTGGTTCAATGCTCCCTAGTATTAACTGGTCCGGGTTTGAAAGCTGACACGGGCCGGGCTGGGCTGGGGGTACCTTCTAGTCTCCGCCACAATTGCCCTCGATTCACCGCTCGCTTATCATTGACCTGCCATATTTTTATCGTAAGGAACTATTAG
>JBDSEC010000551.1:0-2982 GCA_039920205.1 Pyrinomonadaceae bacterium | reverse complement strand
GCCACGATTTGCGCGCTTAAAGCCGGATCGAAATTCGGCACGGGCAAAGAGTCCGCGAATTCGCCCGCACCCAAGGCCTTCAATTCTTTTGCTGCTTCCTTGGCTTTCTTCGGAAACATACATTTCTCGGAAGCCACCGTCTGATAGAGCTTAACTGCGCCTTCTTTGTCGCCGCCCGCAACCTTGACTTTGGCTTCTTTTAAGGAAGTATCTAAACCGGTTTCGCGTTTCTTTAACTCGCCCCCGACTAGCTTTTCCACCTCACCGATCTTGAATTTGCCTTTATCATTTTCCACGCGGCCAACCGCGGTGCCGTCCGGATTCGCTAGCACGACGACGGGTCTAACGGAAGTACCGACCAACAGCTTCGCGCCTGGTAGTTGATCGTCCGCGATCTTCATTTCGACGCATTGCCCGGCATAGAGCGAAAGCGACCGCGATTCCTTCAACGCCGATCTCGGGATCTCGTCTGCGGTCGCGGGGAACCAGTAAAGGATCAACCCGCCCGCGGTCGCCGATTCACCAGTCTTGTAGATCTTCCAGGGCACGTTATAAACCGTGGTGTTATTCCCGCCGGAGCCGCTTCCAGACATTCCGCCGCCCCCACCGCCGCCGCCGCCACCGCACGTGGCAAACAGGGGCGAAGCCAAAAGTACAACGGATATAGCCAGGGCAAACAAGCGTGAAAGAAACGTGTTCATAATGCGAAAGATTAACAGAGATCCGCAGCAAATGGATAATGAAAATGGGCAATGGATAACGAATTAATTTGTAACGCCCAAAGGCGAATATCTTACGGTTCGTCCATAGGCGAGAAACGCAATGAAGTAAAGCTCCTTCTCTTCGTTGTAAATGGTCATTTTTCAATTGCTACGGGCTGCTCAATGCTCACGGTTTACTGCTCACTTTCTCCTTAGCTTGACCTTGCCGCGCGGCGCGTGCTAGTTTGCTTTTTCGCAACATTTTTCACAATTTAGCTCGATTTTTGGCCGAAGTTCGCCGGGTGAAATCATTGACTGAACTTGCTTTGAAACAAACGCCGCTCAATGCCGCGCACCGCCGTTTGGGTGGCCGGATGGTCGATTTCGGCGGGTGGGATATGCCGGTCCAATATCCGGCGGGCACCGTAGCCGAACATTTGGCGACGCGCACTCGTGCTGGTTTGTTCGACGTTTCGCATATGGGCGAGATCACGGTCGACGGTCCGGATGCGATCGCCTTCGTCAACCGGTTGTGTTCTAACGACGTGACCAAGTTGGTGGACGGTCAGGCGCACTATTCCGCTCTAATGACAGATGATGGCACCGTGGTAGACGATCTGTTGGTCTATCGCTTTGCGGCCGATCGGTTGTTGTTAGTGGTCAATGCGGGAACGACTGATAAGGATTGGGAATTTATTGCGGCGGCCAAACGCGATGAGGCGGTCGAGTTAGAAAATGTTAGCGGCGAATGGTGCCAGATCGCCGTTCAAGGGCCAAAAGCGACGGGGATACTGCAACAACTTACCGACACGCCGCTGGACGAGATCAAGTACTACCATTTCCGCGAAGGCACCGTTGACGGCGTGCCCGCGATCATCTCGCGGACTGGTTATACCGGCGAAGATGGATTTGAAGTTTATGCGGCGGCGGATAAGGCCGAGCAGATCTGGGACAAACTTTTGGCGACGGGCGGATATGGCAGCGAGGGCGCGATACTTCCCTGCGGCCTGGCGGCGCGAAACACTTTGCGCTTGGAAGCGGGCATGTCGCTTTACGGACACGAGATCGACGAAGAGACCACGCTGTACGAAGCGAATTTGGGGTGGATCTGCAAGTTGAACAAAGGCGAGTTCACCGGTCGCGACGTATTGGCCCGGCAGAAAGAAGCTGGCGTAAAACATCGCTTGGCCGGATTCGAAATGACCGATCGCGGGATCGCACGCGACGGACAGGATGTTTACGTGGGCGGCGAACTGGTCGGCCGAGTTACCTCGGCCAGCCCGGCCCCCTTTCTAAAGAAGAACATCGGCCTGGCCGTATTGCCGATCGCGCTGACCAACGAAGGTCAAGAGATCCAGATCGACGTTCGCGGCAAACATTTGACGGCGAAGATCGTTCCCGTTCCGTTTTACAAACGACCTAAAACATAAATTGCGTCCGACCTTCAGCCGGCGCTAATCTGATTCAGGAGAATTTAATGTCTAACATTCCGGAAAACCTGCATTACAGCAAGGATCACGAATGGCTTAGTCTCGAAGGTGATGTGGCCACGGTGGGCATCACGGATTACGCGCAGAACTCGCTGGGCGACGTCGTCTATTTGGAGTTGCCCAAAGTGGGCGAGCCCTTTAACGCCCATGAATCGATCGGCTCGGTCGAATCGGTCAAGGCCGTTTCCGAGATCTTCACGCCGGTTGGTGGTTCGGTGGTGGAGGTAAACGAAGCCCTGAACGACACGCCGGAACTGGTCAACAGTGATCCCTACGAAACGGCCTGGATGGTCAAATTGAAACTGTCCAACCCGGGCGAAGTTGATCGGATGTTGACGGCGGCCGAATACGAAGATTTCATCAAAGCGGAGTCAGAATAAACCTTGCGTTATATTCCTAATTCACCGGACGAACGGGCGGAGATGCTCAGACAGGTTGGTCTGAATTCGCCCGCAGAACTTTTTCGCTCAATTCCCGCCGACATCAGATTGGATCGTGCGCTGAACATCATCCCGGCAATATCCGAGATGCAGTTACAGGCCGATTTCGAAGCGATGGCGGCCAACAATGCGGCGGCGCGGCGCTCCAGCTTTTTGGGCGCGGGCGCGTATGCACATTACTCGCCAACCATTGTCGACAATTTGATCCAGCGCTCGGAATTTCTGACCGCCTATACGCCCTATCAGCCGGAAGTTTCGCAGGGGACCTTGCAGGCGATCTTTGAATTTCAAACCCTGGTTTGTCAGTTGACCGGCATGGATGTCGCGAACGCATCGATGTACGACGGTTCG
>JBDSEC010000550.1:0-8488 GCA_039920205.1 Pyrinomonadaceae bacterium | reverse complement strand
GGCCTTTAAACTTTGTCGAACGGCATCGCGGATGCCGTTTTTGACCGTTGCGGGAACTACGGCACCGCGGTCGCGTACGGTCACGCTGCCCACGGTCGGCACCAACTTGAATTTAAGGTTCGACGCGTCACCCGATCGTTGATCGCCGGCTTGATCGGTGGTGAGCTCGCCTTGAAGTTGAAGATTGTTGACATCGATGCTTACGTCCCAGGTGCCGTTGACGCCCCCGAAGAGGAAATTGACCACCGGGTCCAACGCATCCACCCGGATCTGGCAATCGCCGGTCATCTGCAGCGTTGTGTTAAAGATGATCTTGTTACCGGAATACGTAAATGCCGGATTGGTAACAAATTGAACCCGCAGTTCTTCGACCCGTTCCAAGCGAACCTGCGCATTGTTGACGCCGCTGTATAGGCGCAACTGTGCGCTTAGCCAATTGTCGAACTGGCTTTCTATCTCGCCGCTGACGCGGTCGATGCGAAACGAATTGTTGGGATAACCTTCCAAAATGGCCAAGGGCGCCATACTGCCGCGGATCAATGCGGCCAAGTTCGTGCTTTGAATCCGCGGCGGTGACACCGAATTGTTGAAAGTGATGCGCAGGAGCTGGCCCTGCACTCCGCTGGTCAGTTGGTTGGCCGCGGTCTGATCGGCGAACTGCCAGCGAATAGCATAGAATTCCTTTTCGGATAGGAAAAAATCGTTATCGCAGGAAGTAAAGACGATCGCCACCGAAAGCAGAATGCAAAGCCGTGCCATCTTGCTGAACTGTTCGTATCTCATCGACATTGCTCCTAAGGGTTTGCGATCGTGAGTTCGAGGATCGGTTCTTCGCCGGTCTCGAAGGTAGGAAATTCCGCCAGGCCATCGTCCACCTTGTATTCGATCACCCACGTGAGCGTCTCAGACGGATGCGAGACCAAGAAGGTGGGGGTGGCGTCAAAGCGAACCACGTTGGTTCCTTCCCGATCTCGGCGGCAGTTGAGCAGATCGAATCCGCCGTCATCTTTGGTGGCGTCGAAATAACACCGGTCCGTGCCTTCGGTCGGCGAGTGGTTGATGTCGCCCTCCAGAACGCTACGGAGGAACATGATTCGCGAGGGCCGGGCTTTTCTGAGCGCCAGTGGGTCATCCCAAACAGTTAACAAGGTAGTTACCGGATCGCGGCGGCCCAGCAGGATGCGGACCTGCGTGATCCGAAGGTTTGGACTGAAATTCTCGCGGAGCTTGCCGGCCAGAAGGGGCATCTGAAAGCGGTATCGGGGCACCGGGTCGGTGTTGTCGACATATCGAACCATTGGTTCCCGAATGGTTCGTGGTTCGATCACCAGTTTAGTTTTCAATGTCGCCAGGTCCGCCTGACGGCCACAGAAAAACGTTCTACGGATAGTGTAAGTGGCATCACCATCAACCAAAAAAGACGGCATTGTGGGATTGCCGGGCCGGTTCAGGCAGCCGTAATAGGGCTGGGTAAAGTCCGCTACCAAAGTTTCGGTCGAGTCGATCTTTTGAAACAGTGATCCGTACGAATTGCCCGGGCCGGCCAAACCGTAACTGGCGCCGTCGGTGCAAAGGCCGGTCACGCCCGTACAATAGTCACATTGGCGGCACCCCGGGCCGGGCGCTGAATAGTCGCAACTCCCCACCTCATTATCCCGCAGCTGCATGAGCGATTGATCCCAGCCGTAGACCACCCGGCGCGAGACCTGGTCATCGCCGGCGGCAAACCAAAATATGTCCGAGGGAAGCAATCCATTCTCGACAAAGGGGATCTTAAAGCGCGCATTTTGCAAAGTGAAACCATCGATGATCCACTCAGCATCGGAGCTACAAGACGTCGAGTTCGATGGAGCACAGGCCGGGGTTAGCACAGTGAGAACTAGAACACAGGTAAACGCGAGCCGCGGTCTGAGTTGACGCCAAAAGGGTTGCGCGAGCGAGCAGAATACCGTCGTAAAACTCGTTCGTTTGTCCATAGCCTGCAATCTCCGAAAAATAATTGTTACTTCCGCTAAGAGATAATGTTTTGATCGCCGCCCTACATTGGCAAGTCGCTGGCCTTTGGCAGTCGATGGGGTCACAATGCCTTGACCTGATCTCAAAAATCCTCAAAACTAAGTTCAAAAGTTCTCAAAATCGGAAATTCAATATGATCGAGCTCTCCGAGCCGAAAATTTACGAGTTTGAAGAGTTCCGCTTGGACGGGAGGAGTCACTGTCTTTTCCGTCGCGAGACGGGTGAATTAGTGCCGCTAACGCCGAAAGCCATCGAGCTTTTGCTGGTCTTGGTGGAAAGACCAGGCCAGGTCTTGTCCAAGGACGAATTGCTCGATAAGGTTTGGGGAAAATCTTTCGTTGAGGAAGCAAATCTCTCGCAAACGATCTTTGTCCTGCGGAAAACGCTGGGCGAAAACACCAAGCAACCGCGGTTTATCCTGACCTCTCCGAATCGCGGTTATCAATTTATCGGCTCGGTGCGGTCGTTCATGACAGACGATGCGGTTCTGGGCGCCGATTTCCTGCCGGAGGCACAGCCGGTCGCGGCGCCGATCGATCACCCAGAACCGGTGCGACCGAAGCGCTTAAGACTCGTTTGGTTAGGCGTTCCGCTGGCCTTGCTGCTGGCCTTGGGAGCGTACTGGTTCTATCCCAAGGCTAAGCCTGCGACCCTAAAGGAAATTCGGTCGATCGCTATCCTGCCCTTCAAAGACTCGAGTACGGAACAAAACGAAACCTATCTCGGGGCAAGTCTCGCGGATGCGTTGGTCAACAAATTCAGCGGTTTAAAGCGCATCACCGTGCGGCCCACGCGGACCGTGGCCAAATATGCGGACAGTCGTGACGATGCCAGCAAGATCGGTCGTGAATTGCAGGTCGACGCTGTGCTCGATGGCCGGATCCAACGGGTCGGCGAGCGTTTGCGCGTCAGCGTTCAATTGATCCGCACCTCGGACAACGCAACCATCTGGTCCGAGAATTTTGACGACGACTTTACCAATTTCTTCGCCGTGCAAGATTCCATCAGCCAAAAAGTGGTTACCTCGCTGGCCGTGCAACTAGACGACAGCGAGCGCGAAAAATTCAACCGTCGCGGCACCGAAAATGTCGCAGCGTACCAGGAATTCCTTCGGGGACGGTTCTTTTGGAACAAGCGTACGGCGGACGGCCTGCATGAAGCTATCGAATATTTTCAAAAGGCGGTGGAACTCGATCCAAGTTTTGCCGAGGGCTATTCGGCGCTGGCTGAAACCTATGTTTTGGTGAACCTGTTCGGCTCGAAACACGATCCAAACGCCTTTCCGTTGGCCAAGGCCGCGGCCGAGAAAGCGTTGCTGTTGAATCCCAGTTTGGCGGAAGCTCACGCTGCGCTCGCGCAAGTGAAAATGCAATATGACTTTGATTGGGCCGGAACCGAAAGCGAATATTTGAAGGCCGTCGAGCTGAATCCGAACAACGCGGTGGTGCGGCAATGGTACGGCGAATTCTTGGCGCTTCAGGGACGCCCGGCCGAAGGCAAGGTCCAGGTCCAGATGGCGATCGACCTGGATCCGACCTCCCTTTCAGCTAACAACGCCCTGGCGTTGGTCTTGATAAAGGCGAACGAACTCGACCAAGCGTTGGCCGTTACCGCCAAGGTTTTAGAAATGGAACCCAATTTTCCTTGGGCACTGCACTATCGCTGCCGGGCCTTTGTGTTAAAGGGCCAACTCGAGCCCGGGATCGAAGTTTGCCGGCAAGCTCTGGCGGCGTCAAATCAAAGTATATTCATGAAGGCGAATCTGGCCCATGTCTTGGCGAAAGCGGGACAGGAAAACGGGGCCCGGCGGATCTTGACCGAACTCGAGCAAACCGCGCGCACGGCTTATGTTTCACCCTACAATTTCGCCATGATCCACATCGCCATCGGAGATAAACCAGCCACGCTACGGTATTTGAATCAGGCCGTGGACGAACATGACTTTTTGATCCCCTCGCTCAAGACCGACACGTTTTTTCTCGGTTTGCATGGAGACCCTCAGTTTACCAACATCTTGCGGCGCGTAAATCTTTAGCACATTTCACATTGGCACGGCGAATTCGCGCTACAATTGATGGCTGTCGAGTTTGGCCTTGGGAACCAATTGCGAATGACGGTGTCTGCCGCCGGTTCGGGCGGCTTAATGTATAGGTATGACAAACCCATTGATCCTGATCGTTGAGGATGAAGACCTAATGCGCGCGATCTTGACGCGACTGTTGGAAGGGGCCGGCTATCGCGTTGCGACCGCCAACAGTGCCGAGACCGCGTTGGAACTGTTCGCCGCCGAAGACGTATCCGTGACCCTGACCGACATTCGCATGGGCGGAATGGACGGGTTGACGTTGCTGGATCACTTCAAGGATATCGATCGTGATGCGTTGGTGATCGTGATGACGGCGTTCTCTTCGGTCGATTCGGCCATCGCGGCGTTGCGCAAGGGCGCGTACGATTACGTCACCAAACCGTTCGTCAACGAAGACCTGTTGCAATCGGTAAAGAACGCGCTGCGGCAGCGCGAATTGTTCAGCGAGAACCGCGCGCTCCGCCGTGAACTAGATCGCCGCTATAGCTTTGACGAGATCATCGGCACGTCAGAACCCTTGCAGGCGGTCTTTCGCCTGGTCGAAAAGGTCGCTGCCACCACCACCAACATTCTGATCCAGGGCGAAAGCGGCACCGGTAAGGAACTGGTCGCCCGTGCGATCCATCACAACAGCCCACGTGCCGACCGGCCGTTCGTGGCGATCAATTGCGGCGCGCTACCAGAGACGCTTTTGGAATCGGAACTGTTCGGTCACACTAAGGGCGCGTTCACCGGCGCGGTGGCGGCCAAGCCGGGATTGTTTCGCACAGCCGAGGGCGGCACGGTTTTCCTGGATGAAGTAGGCGAGATCGCGCCAGCGATGCAGGTGCGCCTTCTGCGCGCGCTGCAGGAGCACGAAGTAACGCCGATCGGTTCCAGCACGCCGGTCAAATTCAACGCGCGCATCATCTGCGCGACGAATCGCGATCTGGAAAAGGAAGTCGAAGAGGGACGTTTCCGCGAAGATCTTTTCTATCGTTTAAATGTGATCGAGGTGCACTTGCCCCCGCTGCGCGAACGGCGCGAAGACATTCCGCTGCTGGTCCGCCATTTCATCAAACAGACCGCCGCGGAACAGGCCAGCGCCGATAAGGGGATCGATCCGGCGGCAATGTCGGCGTTGATCAACTACGCTTGGCCGGGCAATATCCGTGAATTGCAGAACGCGATCGAGCGCGCGTTCACCCTTTGCGGCGAGCAGATCGATCTGGACAGCCTGCCACGCCGCGTGCGCGATGCCGCGGGGGCATCGCTGACCATGCGCGACCCCGACGGATTGCGGCCAACCTTGGACGAGATCGAACGCCGGCATATCGTGGAAACGTTGACCGCGGTAAACCAAGACAAAGCCCGCGCGGCGAATATCTTGGGTATCGATCTGTCGACGTTGTATCGGAAGTTGAAACGATATGACGTCGTTTAGGTACCGAAGTTCTGAGGTGGACGGCACCGCGAACCAGTAAGCGATCAACGAGCCCACGATGTAGCCTAAGAACCGCAACTTTACCGACTTTGAATGTTACAACCGATTCCCGCTCTCGATAAAGACCACCGTCTGTGAATTCGGGATCTCGAAACGCTTGCGGCAGCGGTCGTTCACACAATTGACCGTGTCATCGATGCGGACCATGTAGTCGCGCGATTTTTCGAACCGCGAGCGGTCGTCCTGGCTCATATTTCGCGGTGCCGGTTTCTTGCGCCGCGTCATCCATCGCACTTGGTACTCGCCGCGTTCGCGACAGTAGGGGCAGGTAAAGCTAGCCGGTTTCGATTCTTGCCGTTCGTTAAAAATGTCACGTTCTTGCAGCATATGATTTCCGTTCGTATTAGTCTGTGGGAGGTACGCTCGAACCCTGTTCTAACAAAGTCGCCACCGTGGCGAGGAAAGCGTGCAGGTCGATCGGTTTTTTCTCGTAAGCATCGGCGCCGTGCGAAAGAGAAAAGATCCCGGTGCCAGTTCCCGCACCCGTGGTTACAATGATCGGCGTCTTACACAACTCGGCGTCGTCACGAATGCGCCGCACCAGATGAATGCCATCAGCGGCCGGCATATAAACATCGGTAATGATCAGATCCGGCCGCTCCATCCGTGCCATTTCGTAACCGGCGATCCCATCCGGCGCCGTGCTAACGTCGTAATCATTACGGGTCAAGGCCAGGCGCATCAACTCAGACGCGACGTCGTCATCCTCGACCACTAAGATCCTCTTGCGCGCTTTCATCCCCGGTTGACCCGAACCTCGGCCAGCGAAACCCGGTTCGAAAACCGGATGCCATATTCGCCGTTCCCTAATGATTCCAAATGCGCATGCTGTGGCCGCGTCGGAAAATGCCGGTTCGGTAAATACATATCTCCCGAAGCTTCCACCTTCAACATCGTTAAATATTGGTCCAGCATTTCCGGTGACCATTCGCCCGGCGCTTCGCCGGCGATCATCTCGACCTTGACCTGTCCCTGCGGTCCGACGAACACGATCTGCAACTCGCATACCGGACATGCCAATTCTTCCGCGTGCAGGGGCATGCGGCACCGCGGACAACGATGGCGGCCCATAAAGCGCAACTTGGTGGTTTCGATCTCGATCATTAAATCCTACGTTTCCGGGTCGTCAAGTTCACGCAGATAGCGAAAGCTATAGATCCCACTGTCATGTCCGTCGCTCCACTTAAAGTTGAGCGCGTATCGCCCCACCAGTGAAAAATTGCCGATCGTCAGCTCGTCGCTGATCAGTTCCGGCTTCAAGGTGCGTTCACCGGTCCATTCATTCACGCACTGCGCGCAGGGGCAACTCCGGCGCAATACGGGCGCGACGTACCGCGACACCCGATCGTCAGCCCAGGTTATGCGCACCGTGGCTTCGCCTTCTTGCTGGATCTCGCGCGGTTCGATGGCCGCGCCCCGATTGGTCATGCGGGCACTCATTGATTTGCCGCCACGGCGGCGGAAACCGCTTCCGTCGTGATCTTCCAATGCGAAGCGTTCCATACCGGTCCGCCGTTGTGCAGTAGGATCGCCTGCGGCGATTCGTGCCGGATGCCGGAACGCGATTCGATCTCCTCTGCCAAGGCGCGCGCGCTCTGTACCACGACCAGTTCGACCTGCCCGGGGTAAAGGGACATCTCGCGATAGGCATCGGCGCTTACCGGGCAAGTCAGGCTGTGTTTGAACAGCAAGACGGGCCGTTGGTGCGACGCGGCAAACAACGCGTCCAATTCATTCGCCTTTTCCAAAGGCACAAAATTCGCCATAGATAGATCCGCCCAACTTGTTGACCCTTTTACTATACAACAAAATCGCCTACCACCGTTTGGGCGGGCGAGCGAACTGGTTTGATTGCGCGTGGGTTTTGCGGATCAGAATCGTCGACAAACTTAGGGTTGTCGTAAAATTCACGGGCAAAACAAACCGGCGCGGGTTGTTTTAGCAACCCGCGCCGGTCAAACCAAGTCCAAACCGTTCGATCGAGCTAGTGAACGGTAAAGTCCTGCGTCTTCAAAATATCCTCGGTGCCATCATTATTGATCAGCAACAACTCAATATGATAACCACCCACCTTCCACGTTGGCTGCGGCGTAAAGTAGAACTGGTTTGAAACCGAGGTCTGCCCTTTCTGCGTGTCCTTGGTCACATCGATCGCGGATCCGGGCCGAATACCCTCGGCCGAATCCGCTACCAATTTAGCCTTGATCCCCTTGGCGTCTGGCATTTCGCGAAAACCAAAGATCACATAGATCTTGTCCGTAGATCCAAAGCTGGAGCTGGGTGGAGTCCCGGTGCTGTCGGCGCTGACGACGAACTTGGTAATAAAATCACTCGGGGCCGTGGTGCGATTCGAATTATTCGAGTTATTCGTATTACCCGAATTCGAATTGTTGGAATTATTCGAGTTGTTCGAGTTGTTCGAGTTATTAGAATTATTCGAGTTGTTCGAGTTATTCGTGTTCTTGGGGCAATTGCAAGCCCAAACCACAAACACCAACATCACCAAGGCCAAGGTCGAAACGCTCTTGCCGTTTTTCATTACGCAAGCTCTCCGTTCGGGTCAAAATTGGGTCACGCTGCGGCAAACCGGGCGGCTGACTATTCGCCGCCTTCGGGGAATCCGGCCACTTCAAAGGTCGCCGTTTTCTTCTCTTTTTCTTCGTCCTTATCATTAAGCATGCGGACTTCGGCCTTGTACTTACCGTTGGGCATACCCGACGAAGGCATGGTCAATTCATAGTAAACGACGCGGCTGCCGTCGACGTCCAGGGTCTGTTCCTTGCCGCCGTCGAACGCCGTCACCGGGTCGCCGGATTTCTGGCCTTTGGCATCGTCGTAAACGAGCTTGAATTTGACCTTCACCTTGCCCGGGTTGTTGCTAACGGTGGTGACAACGAAGAACT
>JBDSEC010000549.1:0-7358 GCA_039920205.1 Pyrinomonadaceae bacterium | reverse complement strand
ATTCCCGATTCAAAGGACACCGCAGACCAGGTCGCACAGATCTACCAGGGGGCGGCCGGCAACGATCGCCTGCCTTCAGGTTGGCGGGATAAAGTCGAGTATTGGTTGAAGTTCAATTCCACGCTCTTTCTAAGCGAGTTGGTGGCCGAGGCCGAACACGCCAGGGATGAAGTCGGCGGGATTAAGAACGAGTACTCGTTGGTCAGTTTGGCCAAGGTAGATAGCTCGAGCGCCAAACCGATCCTTCGTTCACTGCTAAATCCCGACCAGCGCGGGAACGATCAGATACGAACCGAAGCCCTGGCCCTGGCTCTGCTCTTTAAAATCGCGGTCGAGGATCACGACGAAGAGAGTCAGGAAAAATACCGGCTGCGATTGTTGCGGATCGCGGAAGATGTTTCCGTGCCGGCCAAGGCCCGCGACGCCGCCATTAACGGGTTGTTGCGCACCGAATGGTCCGGTCGTGATGAATGGTACCGGGCTCAATTTGCAGACAAGACGTTGACCAAACTGACTGAGGGCGCCACCGTGTTCTGTCCGTTGGCCGGCCCACTTGAACGCGATCCAGACCGGTGGCTGCCATTTCTCACACGCCTTTTCGAAGGCGGTGATCGTGATGAACGCCAGAATGCTGGGGCCAGCCTGGTCCAATTTGCTATTGCGAATCCCCGCCGCGATGCCATCTTGCCGTTACTCTCCTGGTTAGGGGACCGGCGCATGCTAAACGTTGATGCCGCTGACCGCGCATCGTTTATTAAGACCCTGGGCCAGGTGGACATTCCAGAATGTGTGCCGTATTTGAGCTTTGTTGTTCAAGTCGAGGAGGAGAACTGCCGGAACGCCGCTAACATTTTGGCCCGGTACCGGGACCAGCGCGCCGTCCGCTATCTGGGAATGGCGTTGCGCTATCAGGAGAACGAAGAGAATCGACGTGCATTGATCGGCGCGCTGATCGATTGCGGCGGCTATTCCGAATCCACCCAGATCACTGCCGTAGTAGAGTACGCCGGCAAGTTAACCACCAAAGAGGGTCGTGAAGAAGTAAATAGACCTCGGAATCCCGGTTGGGGCTATCGCTCGTTCGAACTTGAGTTGGGCAAATTCTTGGCCAACCGGACCAAAGTCGCGGAGGATGTGGCGAGTGCGATCTTAGCGCGGGCCGAACAGTCCCGCCGGACCGATCCGTTCTTGTCCAGTGCCTTGTTCGAGGTGGCGCATCGATGGCAAGTAGCGACCGTTGATCTTGACCTGCTTCGCCAGATCCGCGAAGGGACGGCTAGCGCCGATGTGATCGCTAACGCCATAAAGCGCCGCGGCCAAATGCGGGAACGCTCAGGACTCGCGTTGCAGACTTTGGTGGGAGCGAAAGGATTCGCGTCGGGCGTGGCGGCAGTGTTGTCGGCCGACGAGGCGCAGATCGGTCCTATTCTGGCCGGTTCGGCGCCCCTGCCTAAGATCGCGATGTTGGTCTGTGCGCGGTTGGCCCAACAACCGCTGCCGGTTCGGGCGGTAGCAGCACTGCTCAAAAGCCAGGATCCGCTGCTCGCGCTCGCCGCCGAACGATACCTTTTGGCCGAGGATAGCCCCGAGGCGAGAGCTCAACTTTGGGAGCGTTATCCGCGGCAGGCCTATTTCACCGGTTGGCGCGAGCTCATCGAGCGTTTCGACGCGAATGACTTTGCCAACGCCGCAAAGATCGAAGCGGCGCTCCAGAACGAGGTGTTTAGTGCCGATGATGCACCGCGCGAGATCTACGCCATTTTAGACCGGAACCAGCGCCCGCATCACATCTTGCGGGTCTATCGCGACCGCGCCGTCTACACCTGGAACGAAAGTGATGCGCGTTATCGCGAGTGCGTCGTGTCGGCGAACGACCTGGCTGAATTTCGACTTTTTGTGGCAAACCGCAAATTGACGCTCCAGGGACCTCAATTCAGTCCTTGTGAGATCTGTCGTTCGTTCGAGTTCCTGGCCATGAATCGAAGCGGGGCGCGCCGAACCGTGATCCAATCAAACATCCTGGATGGCGCGAGCATTTTTGGACAATTTGTTGCTCTTCGCAAAGGAACGAAAACGCACTATCGGTTCGAAGACACGTTCAGCGGTGTGGAAGTCCTTATTGACGACCCGCGCGAACAGGTACGAGATGTGTGGCAGAACGGAAACGATCTGCGGGTGCGGATCGAGCATGAAAAAACGGCCGCGGAACATGAACAGGACGAACAGGATAAAGCCGCCACCACCCAGATCCGAGGGGGTGAGAATTCCGTGGCGCAACGGGCCTTGCGGTACAAACTGGGCCGGCGCGAACGCGAGCGGTTTGCCTGGTACGGCCTTCGTAACGGTAAGTTGACGGGCACCGCGGCGCGGCCATCACCGATCATGAGCGCCGACGAGACCGATCTGGACCTAGACCCAAACGATTTTGATCCAATGATCAATCAGCGTATCGGCCTGGCCACGGCCGGCCCCGTTACGGTCTTAGCCGTGAACGGAACTCCCTGGGGATTGTGGGCCAAATACGGGACCTCGCGACCAACGTTAATAGACCGCGCCGGAGCGTACCGGAACCCCGTGATCTCCTCGGATGGGACTTGGGTGGTTGCGACGCGTCTGGTGGCAACGCCCTACGAAGAAACCAACTTTTTGACCCGGATCAACCTGACTACCGGGCAATCGTTTCCCGTTGATATGCCGATGTCGGACCAATTCGACGCCATCGTTTATCTGCCCACGCGGGGGAGATTCTTGGTGTGGAACGGCCCGCGCCGCAACCCGATGTTCACTGAGCCGTTGACCGCAAGCGTTTATTTGCTGGATCCCGTGAACGGAATGGTCCAACGCGTCGCCGGAAATTTCTCACCGCTTTTGCCATTGAACAACCGGATGTTACAGCCGACCTCAAAGCCTGACGAATACTGGGCGGCGGTACCCGACCGGAAGAAATTGCAGACCCAAGTGGGACGATATGATCTAAACGATTTTTCCTTTCACCCGATCATGACCATTCCGTATGTCGCGTTCGATAGCAGTGCAATGTGGGTGGACGAGGCAGGCGGAAAGCTCTTGATCGTTATCGATGGTCAACTGGTGCGGATGCCGCTGGGACCACCGGCGCCGGTCAAGCCGAAGTAGAAAAGGCGGAAAATTGGCCACAGAGGTCACAGAGAGCACAGAGATGGAATTGAGGATTTAGTCTTTTAGTCATTGAAAACAAATGTTCGAGTATCGCGGATGAGGTTGAATCGTTCTAATAAGAAGGAAAAGAATTCGTCAAATCACAAAATGATTCAGTCACTCAATGACCAAATTCCCTCAGTGTTCTCTGTGACCTCAGTGGCTAAATCTTTCACAATGCACAAAACTACTCAACCGTGAACTTTATCCGTTGCGCAGCGGTGGTGTTCGTGCGCCGGTCGGTAGCGTTGATCTGCAGCACGTAACGGCCCGCGCGGAGTTGGTCCAACGCGAATTCGGCCCAATAGGGGAGCGTCGCCGCCGTGGTTCCGCCCAAGATCGGCAGCAGGTTGGGTGATAGCGACATCACCGGTTGGCCGTTGTGCAGTATCTGCGCGCCCAATGTTACCTCGGGTTGATCCGTGCCCGTACGCATCGCGTTGTATACATAGGTCTGAAAACGCAAGACTGACGCGCGGTTGAATTTGTGGTCCACATCAACCGTTACGGGGCTTGGCCCTTTTTGTTCTGTGGTGACGGTAACGTTTTCCGGTTGGCGCTCGGCCAGGAAAATACTGCTGACGGCCAGCTTGCCGTCCGCGGGCGCGGGCGCTTCGATCCATTGGTTAGCACTGCCGGTACGCCCGGTTGCCGATTCGCGCACGGCAACGCGAACCTGATAAAGGCCGGGCGGTACCTTCAATTGCTGATGCCAAACGACGGGGTCGGAATGCGCGGTGTCGGTGACGCCAACTGTTACCGTCTGCTTAAAGGTGACGATCACGCCCCGGTCATCCAGGGCTGCGCCGACGACGTCCAGTTTTGCGGGTTCCGGACCTGCGGCTTCGGGATGGGCCAAGAGCGATCCGCGATCTATCTGCATCGAGATGCGCAGTGACAATTCCGCCCCCGCGCCGCCGACGTAACCGACCGACATAAGTACCGGGATCTCGCGCTTCGGATAGACGGAACCAAGCGCGCTCAACAACTGTACGTTCGGATCCGCCGCAACGGCTTTTGCTTTCGCGTCCTTTAGTGGACTGTTTACGGTTGGCGTCGACGCTGCGGCGACCACGCTCTGGCTGCGCATACGCACGCGAAGATCCGGCCGATCTTTGATCGTCACCTTCACGCGCAAGCGCGAGTCGGTGATCTGTTCGGGCGAAAGTGTCCAGGCCAGCAGGTAATACTCGCCGGTTTCGGCTACCGCGCGGCGGATGTCGTCACCAACCTTATTGGAATTCGCGATCAGGCGGCCCCCCGTGCCTTCGGCCAACTGATTCATCAATTCGCGGGTCGATTGGGTCTCGATCGTTTGCAGTCCGGCCAAACGGCTGCTGCCATCGGCCATGTCATTGCTCGATGCCGAAACGCCGGAATCGAGATATGCGCCGCGCATATCAACCGAATAAAAGACCGCGCCTGAAGCCGTCGCCGCGGCGGTGATCCGGTCTAGGTGGTCATGATTCCGCGTGTCGCGCACATCAAAGGGGAAACCGTCCGATAGAAAGAAGAGCAACTTTCGCCCGGGTAGTGCAGCGCTAGACCGAACGAGAGCCTGCAAAGCGTCTAAGGTGTATCCGGCTTGTCGCCGGCTATCGTTGTTGATCTGGGAAATGCGATTATCCAACATCGGTTTGGCCGAATAGGCGGCCGGCGTCCCATGGTCACCATTCCGGTTGCCCGGACCCATCTGTTGCTCGTTCTTTATCGAGTCCAGTAGATAGGCATACAACCGATTGTCGTTATGATCGGCGATCTGTGCCGCGGCAAATTCACTAATGCGCGTTTTGCCGGCATAGGCCTCGCCATTCTTGCGGTAACCCAACCGCGCCACGGCCGTGCGCAACACCGTTTGGTTGTCGGTCAATTGTTGGAGGAAGCCGATCTGTCCGCTGCTGGAAGCGATCGCGACCAGGTCGTCGTCGGTCATCTCGCTGTCGATGAATTGTTGTAAGGCCTTGCGTGATCGCGATAATCCGTCGGCGCTGAGGTGCAGGTCATCGACAAAAAAGATCACAATGCGTCCGCGCGACACGGCGCCCGATCCGGTGTCCGGTGAAGTTGTACCGGCCGGTTTACCCGCGCTTCGGATGGCGGCCAATCCCTGCTGTTCTCGGGTGCTACCGGCTGAAACCTGTTCAAAGAAGGCGAGCGATTGCGGCTGACCATCGACGGTAACGGTGAACTGATCCGGGCGGATGTCGGGCACGAACTTACCCTGTTTATCGAACACCATCAAGTCGGTCTGGACCAGATTTGTGTTGACGCGGACGACTTCGTCCTGAGCGCGAATGGACCCGATGCCTAGTACGGCCAAAGACAACAATGCGGCAACCGCACGGATTAGAGAGAGACGTCGTTTGGGATTCATCCTCATATGATGACAAGATCGCGGGATTAGTTTGTTGGTACCAGGTCGAAATATTCCTTTTTTGGGCATATTACGGCCGAATCCAATGCAGTACAAACGGAATTGGGACGGTTTAGGCAAATTCTCGCCCGCGCTATGCCTCCGGCGCGTTTACTTGTAAAATTATTCCGGACAAACTATAGGTTAAGCGTGGTTCCTGTTCGGCCACGGTTGTAGGTGGTCATCCCAAAAGTTAGCTAGTTCGAAAAACATGGCTCTATTGCGCATTACAGACGCCAGCCGCCGCACCTGGGAATACCAGTTGCCGGCCCATACGGTCTGCACCATCGGCCGGGCGCCCGAAAATAATATTGTGTTGGACGACCCGCGCGCTTCACGGCATCACGCCCACGTCCGTCCCGACGGCAACGGTATGTTGCTAGTCGATGGCGCCTTTAGTGCGGGCGAGATCCGGCGAAGCGCCAATGGCGTGTTCGTGAACGGACAGGCGCAGTTGGAGCACAAGCTGACCAACGGCGACCGCGTTTCGATCGGTTCCAGTTCGATGCAGTTCGAGCAGGCCGCGGGCGAAGCGCCGGACGATCTGCGTTTCGATGACAAACCGCTGGGCCATACGCAGATGTTGATCTCGGCCAGCGAGGTAATGTCCACCGTACTGCGGCAGCGCCCGTCTTCGTCACAAAGTCTGGTCCACAACAAAGAGATGGAAGAGCTGCGGCGCAAGGCCGAGATCCTCGCCGTGCTTTACGAGATGAGCCGCACGCTCGGTTCCGAATTCAACCTCAAGGCGATCTTCGCCAAAGCAACCGACATCATCTTTCGCGTTACGCCCGCCGACCGGGTGGTCGCATTGCTCAGCGACGGGTTTGAAGATGACGGCGAAGTGAAGTTGACGCCGATCGCGACTAAAGCGCGCGATGAGAAATTGGAAGATCACGCCAAGAAGCTGACTGTTGGCCGCACCATCACGCGTAAAGTTATGAAGGAAGGCGTGGCGCTGCTGTCCCAAGACGCGGCGGCCGAATTCACCGGCGTCGATTCGATCGTTTCGCAGGGCGTGCGTTCCACCATCTGCGCTCCGTTGATGACCGAGAACCGGGTGCACGGCGCGCTCTACGCCGATCGGTTGGATCTTTTTGCGATGTTCACGCCCGACGATCTGGAATTGATCAGCGCCGTGGCCGCACAGACCGCGATCGCGGTCGAGAGCGTCCGGGCGCACGAGCGATTGGCCAAGGAAGAGGTTGCCCGCGCGAATTACAGCCGGTTCTTGCCGGAATATGTCGTGACGCAAATGCTCGAGAACCCGGAATCGTTCAAACTGGGCGGGGTTAATCAAACTATCACCGTTCTGTTTGCCGATATACGTGGTTTTACCCGTTTGTCCGAGCACGCGAAACCGGAAAAGGTCGTTCAGTTGTTAAACAAATACTTCACCGAAATGACCGATATTATTTTTGCGCACGGCGGGACACTGGATAAATACATCGGTGATGGATTGATGGCCTTGTTTGGGGCGCCGACGGCTACCCCGGACGATGCCTGCAATGCCTTGCATGCTGCGGTGGCAATGCAGCGAAGCGTCAAAAAAATAAATGAAGAGTTGGTCGTCGAAGGGTTCAACGCGATCGGCATCGGCGTTGGACTGCACACGGGCGAAGCTACCGTAGGCTATATCGGTTCAGAACGCAGATCCGAGTACACGGCCATTGGCGATACGGTAAACCTCGCCTCGCGGTTGGAATCGAACTGCCTGGGCGGGCAGATCCTTATCTCCGAGGTGTCAAAGGTCGCGGCCAATTGTTCC
>JBDSEC010000548.1:0-8275 GCA_039920205.1 Pyrinomonadaceae bacterium | reverse complement strand
CGAATTTTCCGCCACCCGCAGAAACGTGCCGGGGTTCAGCAACACTTCCACGTTCGAGTTATCGCCGGTCTCGACTTGGTCGCCGGCCAAAAGCTGGTCACCCGCCGACAGCGTATTGCTTGGGGCGGTTGCCATTTTGCGCACCAGTACATTACCAACTACCTGATTTACGCGACCGGCGTGGGCAAAGATCTGCAGATCGTCGAAAGCGGATTGCGAATAGATCGCGCCACTACTGGTCAGGATCACGGATAAGCAAAAAAACGAACGCAAACAATTCTGGATCGACATGAAATACCTCTGAGTGAAGCGATCCGAAACGATAGGGGAAACCTTACTAACCTGGACCAGCGGATTGTAATCCGAACTTGGGCCAAGTGCAAAGTTTTTGCCTGGCTCAAGCGGATGACGGATGCAATTTGTAGCGCGAGTTAACGATCACCTGAACAAATTGCGGCCGGTTCCATCCTTCCATCAAAGTTCGGCAATTCGTAACGATTCAACCAGCCCGAAGGGCGGCATAGGGTAGCCGTGGGTGAAGCGGTTTTTGCGGAACCCACGGTGTGGATAAAATAAGTTCGGAGCCCGAAGGGCGGCAGAGGGTTTGCCGGACGGTCGCCCACTTTCGTGAGCTCCGGATCGTATTTGAGTGGAGCTGATGCGTTAGTCTTCCAACTTTGCCAGCCTTTCCCAAATAAGGCTCGGGTGAACGAGTGTCTGCCGCCCTGGCGGGCTCTGGGCGTTTTTTGAACTTTCCGTGGGCTACGCAAAATGCGCTCAGCCCACGGCTACATTATGCCGCCCTTCGGGCTAGTTGAATGACTTTGGTTTGAAAACCTTCACATTGACGAACCAAAGCTCGCTCTTGTCACCAGCCCTCGGTCCGGCCCATTCGGCTCAGCCGATCCCCGCGTCCCCGGGAACCTTGAGCAGTTCGTACCCCTCGCTACGCGCGACGAACGTCGCCGCGGTCAGATCGCCGACCACATTCAACGTAGTGCGACACATATCCAAGATCCGATCTACGCCAATGATGATCGCGATCAGCGCCGGATCGACATTGATCATCGCCAAAATACCAATAATGAAGGGGATCGATCCGCTGGGCACCCCGGCGGTGCCAATGCCACCCAAGATCGCCAAATAGACGACCATTAGCTGCAACGAGATCGACAGATCCACATTGGCCAGTTGGGCCAGGAACAGCACCGTGACGCCTTCGTACAACGCCGTTCCGTTTTGATTAGCCGTGGCGCCGACGGTCAAAACGAAACTGTTGATCTGCTTGGGCACGCCCAGATTCTCTTCGGACACGCGGAGGGCGGTCGGCAGGGTCGCATTCGATGACGAGGTAGAAAACGCCGTCACGATCACGGTTCGCACGCGTTTGAAAAACTCGATCGGGCTGATCCGCGAAAGAAACCAGACCGATAGCGAATAGACCCCAAAGAAATGGATCGACAAACCCAGTAGCACGGTCGCGACGAACCAGCCCAGCGATCGGATCAGATCCAATCCGAACTCGGCGATGTTATTGAACAGCAAGCACGCCACCGCGTAGGGAGCGAACTTCATGATGATATCGATGATCTTTGAAGTAATGGCGAACAACGATTCCATCACCGACACAAATGGCGCCGAAACTGGCGCTGGCAGCAGGGTGATCGCTATGCCCAAGATCAAGGCAAAGAACATAACGTGCAGCATGTTCGGATTCTCGGCGCCGATCGAATTGAAGATGTTTTTGGGGACGATCGTTTTGACCACCGACATTAGGGCCGTATCGGTCACTTTCTCTTTGGTGGCGGATTCCACCCGGCTCTTGGCGTCAGTGCCGAACTTTGCTTTCAAGGCCGCCGCCGTTTCTGCACTTACTCGTTTGCCCGGGCGAATGCTGTTTGCCAACCCCAATCCGATCACCACGGAAATAGCCGAAATTACCAGGCAATAGATAAACGATTTGACGCCGATACGGCCCAGTTTACGGATGTCACCAATGCCGGCAATGCCTACCACGAGGGAAGAGAAGACCAACGGCACCACGATCATTAACAGTAGATTAAGGAACAACTGGCCGATCGGGCGGGTGAAATTCTCGACCACCCAAACAACGCGCGGGTGGGTGCCGCCGAACGCTTCATTGACGATCAAGCCGGCCCCAACACCGACCACCAGGCCGATCAGGATCTTGGTATGCAGCGCCAAACCGCGCGGTTTGTCATCGGTCTTGTCGTCCAGGTCGGTACGAAACTCTTGTTCGTAATTGTCGTCGGGTAGGGGTTTGTTTGAGTCTTGGGTCATAACGGAAATGTCCTCGTCGCGTTAGCGACGGTTGAATTTAGCCGTGGCTTTCAAGCCACGGTAAGGCGAAAAACATCCGCGTCGCGTGAGCGACGCTTGAAGCAACCGGGTTCGTAGATTCAACCGTCGCTGACGCGACGGAGCAGATCTCTGATCCTACCGTGGCTTGAAAGCCACGGCTAAATTCATGCCACCGCTACGCGGTGAAGACGGTCGCAAATCAGAAAACCTTCGGACACAGATCAAATAAGTCTTCGCCGCAAAAGATCCAGCGCCGCTTGGGACGAGCGCCAGCGGATCAGATGCCGATCGCCAGGCAGCAACAATTTCCGCGATTCGGTGTGCGCGTCGTCCGACAGTGCGATGTAAACCAACCCGACCGGCTTTTCCGGCGTGCCGCCGTCAGGCCCCGCAATGCCCGTCACCGAAATACCAAAATCGGTGCCCGCGCGTTGGCGGACGCCATCGGCCATGGCTTCGGCCACCTGGCTGCTGACCGCGCCGTAACCGTCGATCAGCATCGGCGGAATACCGAGCAATCGTACCTTCGCGTCGTTGGAATAAGTTACGAGGCCCTCCATAAAGAACTTGGACGAACCCGGCACTTCGGTCAGGCGTTCGGCGATCAACCCGCCGGTGCAGCTTTCGGCGACGGCCAAGGTGTAGCCGCCCACGGAAAGTTTAAGCGCAATGACCTCTTCCAGCTTTTCGCCGCGGAACGAGTAAACCGCGTTGCCCAACCGCTCTTCCAATTGACCGGCCAAACCGTCCAGCAAAAGTTCAGCCTCTTGTTCAGATTTACCCTGAGCGGTCAGGTGGATCTCGACCTCGCTACGGGTAAAAAGAATGGTGGTCTGCGGATTCGCGTATTGCGTATAAATGGGTGCGATCTTTTCGTCGATGGCCGATTCACCCAATCCGGTTACGCGCAGGATGCGCCGCGCTACGCGTACGTCTCCCGCCTTGCCTTTTAACTTCGGCATCACGAAGTTTTCAAACATCGGGTGCATTTCACGCGGCGGACCGGGCATAAGTCCGACGATGCGGCCGTCGAATTCAAGGATCATACCTGGCGCGCTGCCGTTCGGGTTGGGCATGATCTCGGCGCCTTCGATCACCATCGCTTGGCGCGAGTTTATCTCGGGCATCTGCCGGCCCCAGGCCAAGAACCGCGCGCGAATGTCATCCAACACCGCCTCGTTCAACGACAATCGCCGTGACATCGCTCGCGCGGCGATCTTGCGCGTAATGTCGTCTTCGGTCGGGCCTAATCCGCCCGTCATTAGCACCACGGGTGAACGGCGCAGCGCGTCCTTGATCGTCTCTTCCAGGCGCGCGTCGTCGTCGCCGACAATGGTTTTTAACTTAACTTCTATGCCAATGCTATTCAGTTTTTCGGTAAGCCAAAGGCTGTTGGTGTCGCTGCGATCGGGCGTCAGAAGTTCAGACCCGATGGCAATTATCTCGGCGGTCAGCATGAAAGCAAGGTAAAAGGAAACGAGCAAAAGGTAAAGCGAACGAACGGGTTTTCTCGTTTGGGCGGCCGATCATCGGGAGATAATTGAAGTCGCCACACCACCAAAACGGTCGGGTATCCTTTGATCGTTTAGCAAGCGTCCGGGCAAATGAAGTCAGCACCGCCTGCGGTTGCGGGTGGCTTTTTGGTTTTAGAAGTGAGCCACCCGCTACCGCAGGCGGTACTGACCTCATTTTGCGCGTTGGGTGATTTTTATGGCTACCAAGGCCAAGGAGTTCATCAATCAGGAGCCGCGCCGGTTTACGCGGACTTTTTTTCTTCTTCGTAAACGTCGCGCAAGACTTCCGAGATGGAAGGCGGCGGCGTTACTTGGAGGCCCGGACCAGTGATGGAAGCGGGCTTTTGCAGTTCGCCGTTGCTTTGGTTAGCTGCGATCTGCGTCGGGCCGGTGCCGTTCAATCGCGCCACGCGATCGCGGCTGTCATTCAGGATCCCGGCGGCATATTGGCGCCGGGCTTTTTCCAGACTATGGATGGCGGCCACGGTCTTGGGAGATTCGGCCGGATCGCTTTCCAGCTTACGAAGGATCTCGGCGTACCGGCGCAGATCGGCCGACGGTGTGATGCGATGCCGTTCGCCGGCCAGTTCGTCCTCGACGACCACGGCCAAATTCTCGGCGGCTGCTTCATGTTCGCCGGCGCGGTGATAAAGCGCGCCCAGCGCAAAAAGAACCAATGGCGGCGGATCAGGCATTGAGTGCATTACCTTCTCGCCCTTATCAATGGCCTCGGCGATCTCAAAACCGAACCAACTGCGCTCTTCCTGACTAAGAATGTCGTTGGCGGTAAGGTAGAACTCGAAGACGCGGCCCAATTGCCGGTTGTCGGATTTTTGCGCGGCGCGCCAGACAAAATAGGTCACGACCGCGAAGAAGACGATCACCGTCACGGGAATTCCCATGACCCCCAGCATCGCCACGATCACGATGACCGCGAGGAAACGTTGAAATGCGTCTCTGCCCTTGACCCTCATATTGCTACCTAACGCCTGCTGGATCCGCAGCCCTTGTCCCACCGCATCCGTCGCCGTTATGCGTTTATCCGTTGGCAAATAGCGGCCCCGGCCTCGGTCGTTGAAAGCGAACCCCCCAGATCGGTCGTGGTCTCGTCATGGGCGATGGTTTCGATGACCGCCCGCTCGACCGCTGCGCCCGCCTCCAAATGACCGAGCCATTCTAGCATCATCCCCGTGGTCAGAATAGAGCCGATCGGGTTGGCGATATTTTTGCCCGCTAAAGGCGGCGCACTGCCATGCACGGGTTCGAACAATGACACTTGACCGGGATGTATGTTTCCCGATGCCGCCATCCCCAATCCGCCCTGCAGCGCGGCGCCCAGATCCGTCAGAATATCCCCAAAAAGATTATTGGCCACCACGACATCATATTGTGCCGGATCCTGGACCATGAACATGGCCATGGCATCCACGTATTGGTGATTCGCGTCGATGCCGGGATAGCGCAGGGCGACCTCGCGAAAGACGCGTTGCCAAAGATCGCCACCGAATCGTTGAACGTTCGATTTGTCCGCCATCGTGACCTTTTTGCGTCCGGTGGTTTGCGCGAATTCAAAGGCGGCGACGATGATCCGTTCAACCCCGCGGCGAGTGTTCAACTCTTCTTGAGTGGCGATCTCGTCGGCCGAGCCCTTCTTGAGGAAACCACCCGCGCCGCAATAAGCCCCCTCGGTATTCTCGCGAAAGACGACAAAGTTAATGTCCGCCGTGGTGCGATCGCGTAGCGGCGTCAACCGGTCGGCGTAAAGCTTAACCGGCCGTTGGTTGATATAGAGGTCCAACCCGCGGCGCATGCCCAACAATATGTCTTCGGCATGTTGATTCGACTTGACGCGCGGATCACCAAAAGCGCCCGCCAAGATCGCATCGAAATCCCGCGTCAGCATTTCCAATGCGCCTTCGGGCAGGGAAATGCCGTCGGAGAGGAATTTGTCCGCGCCCCAATCGAAATGGGTCAATTCACAGGCGAAACCGTGGGTGCGCTGGACGGTTTCTAGCACGTTCACCGCTTCGCCAATTACTTCGGGCCCGATCCCGTCACCGGGGACGACCGCGATCCGTTTTTTCTGGGTCATGAAGTCTTAAAAATTATTGAAATTAGAATGGTATGCAGAGTACCGGCACGCGCGAACCGCGCACCACCTTTTCCGCGGTTGAACCGAATAGCAACTCTTCCGGCGGCGTCGAATTTCCGCGCACGCCCATGACGATCATGGGCAACTGCAGATCACGGGCGATCTTCAATATCTCGACGAACGGCGTGCCCAAGACCACCATCTGTTCCAGATGCACTTCGCCCGCTTCTAGCCCTTCGCGCAGCGACGTGAAATCGGCTTCGGCCCGTTCTCGCATACGCGCGGTGATCTCGTCCGAATTGCCCAACGACGCGCCCACCGCATCATTGATAAAATGTTCGTCAACCACATGCAGCAAGGTGACATCACCGTCCGGCGCGGCGATCCCGATCGCGGCCCGTACTGCGTTGATCGAGCAGGGCGAAAAATCAACCGGTACCAATAGATCAGCGGTATGTAACATAACTACGCAACCTCTAGCTTATTTTGGGAAATGGGCTTCGATCTTGGGCAGACTTAGGATCACGGTATCGCCCACCGCCTTCAAACTCTCGGGCGCGATCTGGTCCAACGTATCGGTCGGTTGATGCCAATGTGGGTAGTTCGCTAACTGGATAATATCCATGGCGGGCACGTTCAGCTTTAAGAAAGCGTCGTGATCGTCGCCCCCTACATCTTCCGGCGAATCGAGGAAGATCTTGGTGTGTCCCAATTCCTTGCCCATCGCCCAGACCGTGTCCACCAGCCATGACGGTTTGCCGTTGACCCGTTTCGATTGCTCGTCCGCCATCATGTCGCGACCCAGGTCAAGTTTTTTATAGCCCATCATGTCCAATAGGATCATGGCCTTGACCAATACCAGATTGCCATTAGCCGTGATCTTTTCCGCGTAATGCCGGCTGCCATAAGTATTGTCCGGACCGTCCGGATTCTTGCAGTCTTCCCACTCTTTACAAACCGCCTCTTCGCCATCAAAGAAAACGAAGCGATAGGTAAAGGCCGGCTTTTTTCCGGAGGTCGCCAAAACGCGAGCGATCTCCATCAACGCACCAGTGGAAGATCCTCCATCGTTGGCGCCCACGAAACGAAATTCCTTGAACAGTTTGGTGTCGTAGTGACTAGCCAACAGGATCAAATTGCGAGATTCGCCCGGCAGTTCCGCGACAATGTTGACCATCTTGATCTTCCCGTTGGGGGTGACTGGCTCGAATTCGTCCTCGGTTACGATCAGGCCATAAGACTTTAGCTCGCCAATGATGTACGCACGGGCCTGACCCAGTTCCGCGGAACCGGCCGGCCGGGGTCCGAATTCTACTTGTTTGCGGACATGTTCAAAGGCACGTTTTCCGTCAAACGCGGTGGTCGCCGGACCCTTGGGCGAAGCCGGTGTGGGCGCGGGCGCCGGCGAATTGCAGCCAGCCAGCAACATCAGCGGCAGCAATAGCAATATGAAGTAAAGTGACTTTGCGGACATATGAATTCGATTCAATATCTTGGTGGTGAATCCCGCTTAAAGTTCCAGATCATTTGGTCCAAGCAATTCAACTTTTGCCGGGGGCGTCCACCGGCTCGGCCGGGCTGGTCTCGCCCGGTGCGCGTTGGTCAAAATCGGCCTGGGCCAGTTTGCGCCCGCGAATGGCCAATAGGTCCATTACCTTTTCACCGACGGTGAAGGGAAGATTCGCCACGTTGATCACACCGTGAACCGCCGCCGAACCCTCGAGTTCGACCAGCGCGGCCAACTTTCTTTCCAAACTCATCTCGTTGAACTCGCGGCGGAACTCGGCCTCGACCTCATCGCCGGAGATCGCGACCGGTTGGCGCATTACGATCGCTTTCTCCAGTTCTAGAATGAAGGTCATTTTCGGCGTCAGGTCCAGCTTGCTAAACGCCTTGCGGAACTTAGCGTGATTCTCTTCGACCTTTTCGACCTCGGGTGCGACATGCAACACCACTTCGCCGGTTTGAACGATCCGCGATTGACAGGCCAGCCGTTCACCGGCTCCGCGCCGCGCATCATTCAGATGCTGCTTTTCGGCATCGGTGACGGGCGACAAAAATTCCGCACCGCGCGTGACCGTGACGGCACAGGTGTCGCATTCACCGCGGCCGGCACATTCGGCCGGCATCCGGACACCCATGCGTTTGGCCGCCTCCCAAACATAGGCGCCTTCGGCCACCAGACCGGTTAATCCCTGCGGTTCAAAAGTAATTTCAACGCTCATATTGCACGCAAAACCTATTTAATACTGCAAAAAATTCGCTGAAGGAAAGTTACACCGAAAGAAGCGAAAGGCAAAGCCGAGAGGTACCTGGGTCGTTTAGAGGCGGTCTTTGACCGCCGGTC
>JBDSEC010000547.1:0-9696 GCA_039920205.1 Pyrinomonadaceae bacterium | reverse complement strand
CCCCAGGGACCTGCGGTCCCAACTCCACGGGCTGAAGCGCCGTGGCAATTTACCTTGCCCAAGGGGGGAGCTTTGCGGCCGAAGCGGCCGGCCCAGCCGAGTCCCTCCATAACTTGGAAAGCGAATGATGAACTCGCACTATTAATTCACCCCAGAAACCCATTCAGTCATTTCTCCGTCTCCTTACTTGTTCATCGCCGGGACGTTGTTCACGCACATGCTGAACAAAGAGTATCCACACTTCATCGATTGATTCTTCAAATTCATGTATGACTCGATAGGATCGGCCCACATTGAGTTGCCGGCAATTTTCTAACTCTCGGTGAGTGAAGGGCAATCGCGCGCCGAGATAGGGAAATCTCTCGAGTAGTAGCAGGTGATGGAGGACATCGAAAGCTTGTTTCTGCGGCAGGCTTTCCAAGCGATCAAAAGCCGAGTTTTTCCATTGGATGAACGGCATTTAACTCGCGCGTCGTTTGTTCTTTTGCTTGGGTGCGAACTTTCTCTGGATCCGCTCGACCACCTCATGATGAGGTATCATTTCACCAGCAGCATGTTCCTGGCGGGCCTCCCTTACCAATTCCACTAACTCGAGTTCATCTAGCCGTTCGAGGTCTGCCTCGATCGCTTGGTATCGAGCTACTGAGATCAACACAGCCGCCGGACGACCGCGATGGGTAATAACCACGGACTCGTCAGTTGACGAAAGATCAGCTAACACACTTCCCGCAGTGCGTTGTAGATCGGTCAAGGGCATAATCTTTTGCATATCGGCGTACCTCTTATACTACATGGTGAATCTGTCATTCACTAGGCTGTAAATATACGCATATACAACGTATTGCGGCAAGGAATTTTGCCACGACAATGAAAAGGGCCGCGCAAATCCGGCGCGGCCGCTTTCCAACATGATGAGCTTCGTCGTGCGCTAACCTAACAAAGAATCCAACGGCGTGTATTCCACCCCTTGATCGACCGCGACTGCTTCATAGGTCAACTTACCGGCATATGTGTTGACGCCGGCCTTTAGCCCGTCGTCACCGGCAATGGCATCTTTAAAGCCCAGGTTCGCCAATTTCAACGCGTACGGCAATGTCGCATTGGTCAAAGCAAAGGTCGAGGTGCGCGGCACCGCGCCCGGCATGTTGGCGACACAATAGTGGAGCACGCCCTCTTCGTAATACGTAGGGTTCGAGTGCGTGGTCGCGTGGGTGGTTTCAAAACAACCGCCCTGATCGACAGCCACGTCAACCAAAACTGATCCCTTGGGAATTTCTGACAACATCGCCCGCGTCACTAACTTCGGCGCCGCAGCACCGACGACCAACACCGCGCCGATGACCAGATCCGCATGCGAGATCGCTTCGATGATCTGATAACGGCTGGACGCCAACGTGGTCACGGTCGAACGGAAAATATCATCAAGGTAACGCAGCCGATCCAAATTCCGATCGATGATCGTGACATGTGCGCCCAGGCCAATGGCCATCTTCGCCGCTTCGGTTCCGACGACACCGCCACCGAGGATAACTACTCGGCCGGCCGGAACCCCGGGAACGCCGCCGAGTAGAATACCTTTACCGCCGTTCATTTTTTCCAGATAGGTCGCGCCGACCTGAACCGACATACGTCCAGCAACTTCAGACATAGGCGTCAACAAGGGCAGACGGCCCTGTTTGTCGGTGATCGTCTCGTAGGCGACGCCGCTGACTTTTCGTTCCATCAATTGCCTAGTCAGTTCCGGTTCCGGAGCCAAATGCAGGTAGGTGAACAGAAGCTGATCCTCGCGCATCCGCACATATTCGGGTTTGATCGGTTCCTTGACCTTAACGATCATGTCGCCCTGCGCCCAAACTTCATCGGCGGTTCCAAGAATGGTCGCGCCCGCTCGCACATACAGATCGTCCTCAAAGCCGGAACCCGCGCCGGCACTGGTTTCAACGACCACGCTATGACCGGCGTCCGTAAAAGCGCGAACGCCGGCTGGCGTCAGACCGACGCGATATTCGTTGTCTTTAATTTCTTTTGGTAGTCCGATTTTCATAAATTCTCCCAATAAGATGTCAGAGGTTAGAGGTTAGAGGTTAGTCATTGAGTGACCTCAAAAGGCCATTCAACAACCGTCCCACCTCTTGCAACCTTGGTTGTATTATTTGATACGAATCGTGACTGATATATCTAAATCGTAACGCCAACTCCAAATGCGTATCAAGTTCCAATAAAGAGCCGCGGGCATGACCCAGGAATTGTTGAAATTCTCGTTTCGAGCGTCTACCTTGCCCTTCGGCAATGTTTGCCGGTATAGAGGTTACAGCCCGTCGGGTTTGACTCAACAATCCGTAGGTCTCTTCCTTCGGAAAACACCGAGTCAATTCATAAACACTCTGGGCCAAGTCCATAGACTTCTGCCAAACAATCAAATCGCGATGACTTTTGATGATGACTGCGCACATATCAACAGTTCGCCACTGACTTCTTACCTCTAACCTCTAATCACTACTAAATGTCCTCTAAATCGATTTGCGCACGCTGCAATTTACCTGAATAGTCCACATAAACGGACTTCCATTCCGTAAAGATATCCAGGACTTGCGTGCCCGCTTCGCGGTGGCCGTTGCCGGTACCCTTGGTGCCGCCGAAGGGCAAATGTACCTCGGCGCCGATGGTCGACGAGTTGATATAGAAGATACCCGTGTATACATCGTTCATGGCATGGAAGGCGCGGTTGACGTCTTGCGAGTATATCGCCGCCGACAAACCATAACGTACACCATTGACGATCTCGACCGCTTCCTCTAAGGAATTGGTCGGGATCACGGACGTCACCGGTCCGAAGATCTCTTCCTGCGCAATGCGCATGTTCGGTTTTACATCGGTAAAGACCGTCGGTTCAATAAAGTGACCGTTCGCGTATTGCCCGCCGGTCAATCGCTTGCCGCCGCAAGCCAAGGTCGCCCGATCCACATTCTGACCGATATCGATATAACTCATTATCTTATCGACAGCCTGTTCGTTGATCACCGGACCCATTTCCGTCTTCGGGTTCGATCCGTCGCCGACGCGCAGGGCCTGGGCCCGCTCGACCAATTTCTGAACGAACTTCTTGTAAACTTTCTTGTGAACCACCACGCGCGACGAAGCCGTGCAGCGCTGCCCCGCGGTGCCGAACGCGCCCCATACGGTCCCGTCGACGGCCAGATCGACATCGGCATCATCCATCACGATGATGGCATTCTTGCCGCCCATCTCGAGCGAGCAGATCGCATTTCGTTCCGCACAGGCGCCGGCGACGATGCGGCCGGTGTCGGTCGAACCGGTGAACGATATGAGGCGCAATGCCGGATGATTGGTGATCGCGGCGCCGGCCGGATCGCCATAGCCGGTCACCATATTGATCACGCCGGGCGGTATCCCCGCTTCTTCACATGATCTGACCAGATTGTAAGTCGAGAGCGGAGTGTCTTCGGCCGGTTTGATGACGAGCGTATTACCACACACCAGCGCGGGGATCATTTTCCACGATGGGATCGCCATCGGGAAATTCCACGGTGTGATCAATCCGCATAGGCCCACCGGTTGGCGGATGCACATGGCGAACTTGTTGGGCATCTCGGCCGGGGTGGTGAAACCGTGCAACCGGCGTCCCTCGCCCGCGGTGTAATAGGTGCAGTCGATCGCTTCTTGTACATCGCCACCGGTCTCTTTCAAGACCTTACCCATTTCCCGGGTCATGTCGGCCGCGTACTTTTCCTTCTTTTTCATCAGGATCTCGCCCAAACGAAAAAGCATTTCGGCACGACGTGGGGCCGGGGTCTTCCGCCATCCGTCAAACGCTCCCATCGCCGCATCCACAGCTCGATTAACATCAGCCGCGGTCGAACGCGGAAAACGTCCGATCAGATCGCGGTTGTCCGCCGGGTTACGGTTTTCGAAGGTTTCGCCGCTCTCGCTCGGCACCCATTCGCCGCCGATATAGTTGTGATAGGTACGTGCCGCTGGGCGGCCACTGGTTTTGCCGTTCTTCGCCGGCGCCTTTTTTGCTTGTGCCATATAGTTTTATGAATTGCTGGTCCTCTAAAAATGAATTTCTATTGAAAAGTAAATTGAATGATACGAACCACGGGACGATCGTCGATCCGGTTGTATCGTTGGATCTCGAACACGACGGCAGAGCCCGGTTTCAACGTGGCAACCAACCGTTCGAATTCAACTAAGGTCGTCACCGGAATGCGATTGACCCGGGTGATGACGTCGTTGGCGCGCACCGCCGGTTGTCCGGCCGAATCCTTGATATCCGCCACCACGCCGTTCGGGTTGATCTCTTTGATCAATAGACCGCGAACCCCGGTCACGTTGTTTGCCGTGGCCAATTGCGGGGTTAATTCCGATAGCTTTAACCCAAGCGTTAAGGTGTCGGTAGACTTTGGTTCGGCTCCACCTTCGCCCGGTTCCGGACGAGTGGCCGGCCGTTCAGCCAAGGTCACCGTAGTCGTACGTCGTTCATATTTGCCACCGGCGCCTTCACGCAGATAGGCAACTGGCGCGGTCGCTCCGACCGGGGTGGCGGCGACCTTCATGATCAGATCCTGCGCGGACATGACGGACTGATTGTTGAACTCGATGATTATGTCGCCCAACTGCAAGCCTGCTTTCGCGGCCGGACCGGGTTCCTTACCGGCATTGCGCAGGTCGGTAACGATCGCGCCGCGCGCTTCACCCAAACCATAGATCCGCGCAAACGGCTCTTTAACCGTTTCCGGTGCCAGACCCAAGAAGCCGCGGCGAACCCGACCATTAGCCACGATCTGTTGATAGGCAAAAGCCGCGTCGTTTGACGGCAGCGCAAAACCGATCCCGTTGTAATCACCGGTGGTGGTTGCGATCTGCGAATTGATGCCGATCACCTCGCCGCGAAGATTGACCAAAGGCCCGCCAGAATTTCCGCGATTGATCGCCGCATCAGTCTGCAGAAATTGCTGAAAGCTGGTGAAGTAGGCCGATTCGCGCTGCAGCTTAGAAATGATCCCGGCCGTCACCGTTTGGTCCAAGCCAAAGGGTGAACCGATCGCCAGGACCCAATCACCAACCTCGACTTGGCTGGAATCACCAAGCTTTACCGTCGGCAGGTCATGCGGCGCCGTCACCTTGATGACCGCCAGGTCGGTCTCTTCGTCGACACCGATCACGGTGCCGACATACTCTTCACCGGACTGCAGACGCACCGAGATGCGGGTGGCGTCTTTGACCACATGTTGGTTGGTCAGGATGTAACCCTTGGCATCAACGATGAATCCACTGCCCACGCCATAGGCCGGCCGCTTGCTCCGTTGCCGGAACATGTCATAGAGCGAATCGCCCGGCGTCTTTTCCGGCGCACCGTCTTCGTCTTCCTCGGCCACGTCGGTCGCGGCAGTCTTAGTATCGATGCTGACCACAGCCGGTTCGACCCGTTTGGCAATATCCACGAACGGCGGAGTTATCACCTCCGAAGCATGCGACTTGACCGTATCGTTTTGGGCTAGCGATGGAATACCACTGAATGCCAGACCCAATCCAGCACCGACCAGCAGACAGCACACGGCCAGCGCCGCGATATACCAACGCAAGCGCTTTACAATTGCCCGATCGCCAACGGAGATCGCTTCTTCACGGGGTCTTAACATCGCATTTCACCTCGCCGGATAAAACTTTGTCGGCCACCAACTTCACGAACTAACCTAACGTGTTTACGCCCACAACCCTGACACGGCAGGCCTAGAAAAGGGGAACAAGAGTATAACGAAAGCCTGGTGCCGCCGCAAAGAATCGCTTTTCCAACCCTGGCCGCTTAGGGAAAAAGCAAGCCGGTCAACCCAAACAGGTTAACCGGCTTTTCACTTCAATGAACTTACTCGCACTTACCGATTCGCGATCGGCACGTACGTCAGTCCGCGCGGCCCAATGTATTCGGCGCGCGGCCGGATCAGTTTGTTGTTGGTGTACTGCTCCAAAATGTGTCCGGTCCAACCGCTGATGCGGCTGACGGCAAAGATCGGAGTAAACTGATCCAACGGGATCCCCATCATGTAATACGTCGAAGCCGAGTAGAAATCCACATTCGGATACATGTGTTTTTCACGCATCATGATCTCTTCGATCTGGCGGGACATTTCGTACCACTTCAAGTTTCCGGTGCGCTCGCCCACCTGTTGCGAGAATTTGCGCAAATGCGTGGCGCGCGGGTCTTCGGTCTTATAGACCGCGTGGCCGATGCCCATTATCTTGTGCTTAGCGGCCAAGGCGCCGGCGATATACGGCTCGACGTTTTCCATTTCACCGATCTCCAACAACATCTTCATGACGTTGGTGTTCGCGCCGCCATGCAGAGGTCCCGAAAGGGCCGCGATCGCCGCGGTCACCGCACCGTACATGTCGGCCAAGGTTCCCGCCACCACCCGTGACGTAAAAGTCGAAGCGTTCAATTCGTGATCGGCATGTAAGATCAAGCAAATATCGAAGATCCGCGCATCCTCGGCCGTGGGCATTTCACCCTTCATCATGTAGAGGAAATTCTCGGCGATGCTGAGTTCCGGCTTGGGCGCGATGATCTCTTGACCGGTTCGGATCCGTTCCCAAGCGGTCACGATCATGGGAAACTGCGCGGTCAACTTTGTCGCGGTTTTGATGCTGGCCTCGCGGCTGGTGTCATGACCCTCCTGGTCGTAAAAATCCAAACACGAAACGGCGGTGCGCAGGACGTCCATCGGATCGGCATCCTTGGGCCACTGGCGCATTAGCGCGATCAGTTCGGCCGGCGCCTCATAGTTCGCGCTCAATTCACGGCGCAATTGGGCCAACTCTTCGGTCTTCGGCAACTGTCCGTGCCAGAGCAAATAAACTACTTCTTCGAAGCTCGAGTGGGCGGCCAGATCGTGAATGTCATAACCCTGATAAATTAAGACCCCTTGTTCACCGTTAACGTCGCCGATGGATGTTGACGCGGCAACGACACCGCGCAATCCCGCATTGGCTCCGGCGCTGGGCGCGCTTGCGGCCGCGGCATCCTTCGCATTGTCCATAATGAGCATCCTTAAGTGATAAATTTAGATATTTTCAAGATAGCAAAGAGCGTGAATAGGGGCAAGTTACGGACTTTGACGTGGCATGTTGGGCTAGAAAACGGCAGTAGGTGTCTAACCTGAGTGTGATATGAACACCGGAGTTTCGCTTTGCGGCTTTGCCGCTCTATGTGCGGAATGGCTCTGCCATTCAGGACGAGTGCTCCATATCTTTTGCGGCTACGCCGCCGCGGCGGCATAGCCGCATGCATCTAAAAAGTGAACCACATTCTGAAAGGCGGAGCCTTTCCGCACTTAAGGCGGCAGAGCCGCAATGAAACATGTTTGCGGGTCTGGCACCAGACTAACGGTGTGGCTAACCCCAGCGCGTTTCTTTTCCCTTCAACTGGACCGCAAAGTTGGGAACGTGTCCGCGTCATCTTCCCGGCCGGCCAAAAGGGTATCCTTGGTTCGGTCTTGATCAATGCCCAAATTCTTGTTCGGTTTCCCTAAGGAGGAATCACTAGTGCTTCGAGTTTTCGCTTCGGCGATGTTTTTTTCTTTTATGATCTTCACTTCAGCGGTGTTCGCCCAATCCGACGTGCATACGTTCCCTAAAAGCGAGGTGGCGCGATCAGGCAGCGCCGCCAAGGATTTTGTCCCCAAGGGATGGATGGTAGAAGCGATGGTCAAGGGCGATCTAAACGGTGACGGAAAGGTCGATCTGGCCATTAAATTGATCGAGCAGAAAAGCCAGGGCGCCGATCCATCCGTGAACGAAGACCGGCAACGTGCGCTGGTCGTGGCCTTAGCCGATAAGGACGGCGGTTATAGTCGCGCGGCTGTTTCCGACGGATTGCTGCAATGTACCGGGTGCGGCGGAGCGTTTTACGGAGTGATGCCCGCGCCGGCTAATGTGAGCATCGCCAAAGGTGTGTTGATCGTTGATCAGGACCACGGCTCCCGCGATGTCGAAAAATCGACTTACAAGATCCGTTTCGATGCCGCGACCGGCCGCTTTATCTTGATCGGGTTGGATATTACCGATCGAGATCGATTGACCGGTGATGTAACCTCGATCAGTACCAACTACCTTACCGGAGTGCGAATCACCACGATCTACCCCGGCAAAGGTCGCAAATCGACCAAGCGAACCACCGTTTCTCGCGAGAAGCAATATCTTGAGGACTTAGACCAAGGTGTATTGGAATCTATCGAATAGACGGGGCACCCCCAAACCCGTTTATCAGTTGCCGCCAGTGAGGCCAAGCTAGGTCTTCTGGCGGCAATTGTTTGGCGCTATCATCCCGGCCAGTGAAAACTGCGGGGAGGGAACTTCGATTTCCGACCCGGCGCACCGGGTCGGCTCGAAGACGATCGCGGGTGGTCGATTTCTGACCGCTCACTGCTCCGCAGTAAAGTTCAACTCCGTAATGTTCCCGTTTACCGTCATCGCCTGCGGAGTGAAGAGATACCGCTTGGATGATACTGACAGCACGACGAATTGACCGGCGCCGACCTCGTCAAACTGGTAATAGCCAAAGGCGCTGGTGATCGCCGTCCGGGTGTTTCCGCCGGCGCCGGTCAGCAAAACGATCGCGTTGCTCAAACCGCGGCCGTCTGTGGTCAACACCTGTCCGGAGACTGAGGCGTTGGCCGCCAACGGCGAGTTGAGGAACGCGGCACGCACTAGTTCCTCGGTAGATTCCGAGCCATCGAGAAAAGAAGAGCGATAAAAGCCGCGCCCACGGATAAGTATGTTTTGCCCGAGCGGTAAACTGAGACCGTTCAGGACATAGCCAGAAGCCTGTATTGAATCAGGCATTAATTGAGCCGGGCCTTTACCAGTGGCCGGCCGCGCCGCGGTCCGGCTCGTGGTTGCCTCGCCAAGAAAAGTATAATTCGCGCCATTGTCGGTGGACAGTTCAAAGGTCACACGCGAGAACTGTGGTCCGGAGCCGTTACGACCCCAGATCAGAACCGGAGCGAGAACCGATAGCCCTTGCAACGCGGGGGTGTCGTTACTCAAACGAGCGAAGAGGTTGCGCGCCTGACCGCCGATATTTGTAAAATCGCCGGCCGCTAAGATCTTGCCGTCCGACTGCACCGCGACGGCATAAACAAAACCGTTTGGGGCCGGGTCGAACGAATCAGCCAGACCAGTCACACCATCAATACGAGCTAAGCGGAGCCGAGTCTGTCCAGCGATGATCCCACCGCCGTAGGCCACGACGACCTTCCCATCCGCCTGCACCGCCATCGAATAGACGCCTTGAAGGCCGACGTTCGCATTTGGATCCCACGAATCGGCCGAGCCGGTCACGGGGTCGAGCCGGGCAATATTGTTTCGCGGCTGACCGCCTATCATGCCGAACCGGCCACACGCCAATAATTTGCCGTTTGATTGCAGGACGATGGAATAGACGTCGCCGTCGCAAATCGGGTCCCACGAATCTGCTACGCCGGTAACACCATCAAGCCGGGCGATGCGTAGGCGCGTCGCTAGGCCGATGATCGTAAATTGCCCGCCGACCACGATCTTTCCATTCGCTTGGACCGAGATCGTATAGACCCGGTTGTTCGCGTTCGGATCGAACGAATCGGCCAATCCGGTCACGGGGTCGAGCCGGGCGATGTTGTTGCGCCCTGCTCCTCCGAT
>JBDSEC010000546.1:0-10878 GCA_039920205.1 Pyrinomonadaceae bacterium | reverse complement strand
TCGAACCGCCGGCCACTGCCGGGCACGAGTGCGAAGTACCGCTGGACCAACCGTACAGAGTCTGACCCGCGGGCCAATACTGATTACACACGCTGCTGCCGTCGTAGTTCGATTGGGGAATACCCGCTTCGATATGCGTGCCGGGCGCCACGATCTCGGGCTTGATGCGTCCGTCGCCGCCGGCTGAATTGACCGGGCCGCGGCTGGAAAAATTGATGATGTCGTTCGCGCTGTCCGCGCCTGAATTAGCCACGGCGCAACCGTCCGAGCCCGTTTGACGAACGTTCTCGCTGGCGCCGACCGTGATCACGTTCTTGGCGGTACCGGGACTGCTGACCGTGTTCGAACCGGAGCCGTCATTGCCGGCCGCGAAAACCACCGCGAGCTGCTGATTGCCCGCCGCGGTTTGCGCGTCGCGAACGATCCGATCGTATTCCTGCGCATTCGCGTCGTAACGGAAAACCGTTTGAAATCCCCACGAGTTGCTCGAGATGCGCGCACTTTGTAAGTAGGCCGTGCTTTCCCAGGCCGTCGGCGTCGCGGCGCCGTTGCCAAAGATCGCCGTGATGCCTACGCGCGCGAAGGGCGATATGCCCACGCCGTAGTTGTAACCGTTGGCGTCTTCATTGGCCGAACCGGTCCCGTTATTAAATCCACCCACGATATGCGAGTTCAAGAATCCGTGGCCGCCTTGGGCCCCCGCCTGTGCGGTGGGATTGTTCTGAAATGCGATGCGTCCCGCGGGAAGATCCGGATGGCCACTTAAAGAATAAGCGTCATCCGCTACGTTGACCGCGAAGGTGGTGAACTGGGCATTGGTAAAGCCCTTACCCGCAAGCCAGGTCAGATAGCCCGGGCCCGACGGTGAATTGCCCGTCAAATTTCCCGCCACGATCTGCCCTTGTGCCTCGTCCATCCGTTGACGCGGAACGCGCTCTTCAATGGCAAATACGTCCGCCATCCGCGCGATCTCGCCGAGAGCGCTGACCGGAACGCGGATCTGTACGTTGCGGTAGTTCATGACCTGGTGTTCCTGAACAAACTCGCTGGAAAGCTGGCGCAGTTGTTCGATAACTTTGGCCGCGCCGCGACTGTCGACCACCTGGACGGTTACGTCGATCTGCATGCTGCCGCCAGCGGCGTACGCGCGCTGCATCGTGGGCGAAAGCCGGAAGCCAGCTTCGTAATCGCCCAGGAATTGCACGAAACCGCGATTGCGCAGCGACATAAGGTTTGCCGCCGCGATCGCATCACCACGCACGATATAGGCGTTGTTCGGAACGTAAGAAACTATGCTGACGCCGGAACTGCGCATTTCATCCAGCCAGTCATCCTTGATCGGGCCGGCGAATTGAACCAGATAGAGGCCGCCTTGCGGGCTGCCGCCGCGGGCCAACGCGTTGGCCATATCTCCCTGGCGCAATTCGGCCGGAAGCCTATTGTAGGTCGTGGCCGGGTTGTTGGTGTCAAGAATGTAACCGTTCAAACCGATCAGATCCATATCGTCGCGCACCGGCACGCGAGCCGCGGCCAATTCGGCGCGGCCTCCCGGGATTTTGGCTTCGTCAACGATGATCAGTCGGAAACTTCCATAATCGATCTCTTGGGTGATCGCGCCCGATCGGGAAAATTCGGCATAAACATCTTCATCGCCCTGATTGATGATGTATTTGTGACGGGTGCCGGTGCCCAGATCGCCCGCCCGCATGCTGTCCTGCGCGACCGGTTGCCCTACGGGGTCGTTACCCGGCAGTTGCTTTTCGCCGCTCTGCTGCATGGCGGTACGGGTCACCACTAACAGCGCGGCGATAACTATCACCAACGCAAATGCTTTTACGTATCTCATTTAGATTTTCGTTCCTCCAAAGTTTTGCCAGCGCGGTTCCGTTGCTTGAGCGGCAGCGACCGCAAACTAGATCGCAATTCCCGGCAGACCAAGGGCACGGCCTGCGGCTCGTCCGGCGCGGTGCCGGGCGGGGACAGTGAAAGGCATTAGCTACAGGGCTTGGGGCCAACCTCGTGCCGGTTTGGGGAACAAACCGGCCTCGGGCTGAGTCGAGTCTTGCGTACGGTTCCGGTGGGCCAATTGTTAACAAAGAAGGGCCACACCGCTACCGAACTGTCAGGGTTGCGCCAGCCAAAATACACCCGATTGGTCCAAAAGGCAAAGGCAGGTGAAGGCAGGTGAAGGGAAGTCAAAAAAAAGAAATTTAGCCGCGGATATACACGGATAGGACGGATCTGAAGTAAAAGCCAGGTTAAGGGCTTAACTGCCGATCCACTATCGCGAATATCCGCGGCTAGAATTTCTTAACTTATTTCGGTGCCTTCACAAAAGAAGCGGACCTGCGAAATTATAGAATACGCACTTCGTCTTCAGACCCGTCCTATCCGTGAAGATCCGCGGCTAAGATCCCTTAGACCGCCCACTCCGTCCAACCCGAAACTCGAAAGGTCACTACTCCGATTGCGGTAGCTATTTGCCGCTCGTTGGTTTGAAAAACTTGCTTTCGGTGGCGCGTAATCTATCAGAATTCTCGGTATAGGCGCTGAAACTGTAATAGTGATTCTTACTCTTCATATATTCCGGGATCGAGAATGCGTCGGGGAACCGTTCCGCCTGCGTGTCCGCCTTACCGCCCACGCCCGGGTTCGGCGGCGCGTGCAAAGGAGTCTTGAATCTTAGGGCCACCGGTTCGCGATCATTCACCGGCCGATCGATCCACGAGCATTGACCGGGCTTCAGGCCCTTGCCTTGGGCACCGGCGGCTTTGGTGCTGCGGGTGAAGGTCAATTCGATCACCACCATCTCGACGCCGTTGGCATCAGGGACCGGCCCGCCCCGGACTAGATTCATACTGCCGCCGCCGCGGCAGAGCAGTTGGAAAGTGGCTTGCGCGGGATAGCCAACTGATGGATCGGATGGTCCAGTCCGAGGGCCGGCGTAGGCCGGGGTGGAGGTCACGCTGGCGGTAAAAGTGGCGATCAAAACTGCAACGATCAGGCGATAAATTCGCATGTTGGTCTTCCTTTCGGTATTAGAACAAAGATCGGTCCGAACCGGCCAAAATTCCTTTTGGTGGATCCTGAGCCAGGCGCCAGCCGCCGAATCGGGGTACTTCTGTTTGCAAGTGGCCGCAACGCCGAAAACATATCGCGAAAAGTGAAAGTAGAATCGCGGAAGAAGATCTACCCGGATCACGCCTATCTCGGTTAATGGCCCAAACTAGGGACTTTACTTCAGATCCGTTAAATCCGCGAAAATCCGCGGTTAAATTTTCTTAACCTGTTCAGTTCGCCACCAATGAAATTGGGACACAGATAAAAAGTTTTAGCCGCAGATTTTCACGGATTGAACGGATCTGAAATAAGAAACTGGAAAAGTGTTTTCCCCAACCCCTAACTCCCGACCCCGGCCGCTTCGGCTCTCATTACTTCGGTTGCGGACCGTCATAGATCAGGTTTGGCTTGAAATACTTACTTCCGGTCGCAATGAAATAACCTTCGTTCGAGTTATAGACCTTGAAGCTGTAATAGTGACTTTGGTCCTTCATGTACACCGGGATCGTATTCGCATCGGGGTATCGCTCGGCGGCGGTGGGCGACCGATCGACGGCGCTACCGTGCAATTCCTGCTTTAGTTGAGCGTTGGCGCGGGTTTCGAACCTAAGCTTAAAAGGTTCTTGCTGGTTTACGGGACGGTCGATCCACGAACACTGACCGGGATCCAAACCGCCGCCCTGCGCGCCAGCCGCTTTGGCGCTCTTCTTAAAGGTCAATTGGACCGTCACTATGTCTTCGCCGGTGGAACCGCGTACCGATCCCCCATTGCGAAAACTCATGCCTCCGCCGATTCCCCGGCAAAGCATCTGATACGTGGCTTGTGCGGGATAGGGCGACGGCTCGGGCGGGCCATTCAATGGATCGGCGTGGGTCGGCAATACCGACAGGCTTAGGGTGATCAATACCAGCAAGACGGTTAAGTTCGGGCGATGAGCGCGCATAGTGGACTTCCTTTCAATTCTATTAAGTGTTCGGTTTGTTCCCAATGAATCCAAGATCGGCCGGCCAACCGGGCGCGATGGCAATGGATCAACTGTTCCGCTTAATGTGAAGTGGCCGACAAACCGGAAACATATCGCGCAAACTTGTGCAAAAGAAAAAGAAGGTCCGGTGAAGAAACTTTGGCCTTGCCTCAGGCTCAATGATCACCCTCAGTTTTACCCGCGGATTTACCCGGATAGGACGGATCTGCAAAAGCGATGGTAGCTTTCATGCCTCTCAGATCCGTCTCATCCGCGTAAATCCGCGGCCAATAGATTTTCTTAAATTCCGGGCCGCGAGCGAATGAACATGTCGTCTAGATAGTGAGGTGTCAGCATTTGGCACCAGTTTAACGGCACACCCATAAAGAGATCTGTCGATCCGATCATGGCCGGCTTGTTACCGGCGGTAGTCGCGGCTCAGATGAAGGGTAACCGCGGCGTTGAATCCCCGCTGTGCCGCAGGACTCAACGAATCGCGAATTCGCATTGAGCCGGGTCCGGTGGCGGTGTTGCCCTTTGCGCCCAGGATCGGGTCGCCAAAGATGGCCGTTGCGATATCAAAACCCAGCCGGTAAAACGTATTCGGCAAAGCATCTCTAGCTTGGGCGACATCCTGATCTGCTAACGCGATCTGTGCCCCGGTTGCGGCCAATTCCAGGTTGCGGTTGCGATCCAAGGAAAACGAAACCGCGTCGTCGAAGCCCGGCTGCTCGGCCAGCTTTAATAAGTCGTGTATTTTCTGTTTGCCGGGGCCGGGCAAGGTTTGACCTTCGGCGGCCGCCAGCCCGATATCGAAACCGCGACGGCGCGCATCACTGGTTTGATTTTCACGGAGCTCCACTGTCAAGAGATCCTCGTCGGCAAGGGCCTGACCCTTGGTCGCCAGGGCGTCTAAGTCGATCCTCTTCCCGCCGCCGAAAACGCCACCATCGGTGTCCCGTATTACATCAATTATTTCGATCTTCGGTTTGAAGAATCTACTGCTGGTCGCCAGCAGATATTCGTTTCGATAGTTATAAACGGTAAAACTGTAATAGTGATTCCGGTCCTTCATGTATTCGGGAATGGAATAGGCATCCGGGAAACGCTCGGCGGCGGTGGGCGAAGTGTCCACCGGGCCGCCACTTGCTTTTTGAGCCTTTTGTGCATCCAGCGGGGTGTCAAATCTGATCGTCGCTGGCTCGCCCGTTCGAAGCGTGCGATCTATCCACGAGCATTGTCCCGGGGACAACCCCTTGGCATTGGTGCCAGCCGCAGTGGGGCTAGCGGTGAAGATCAGGTCGTAGGTCGTGATCTTTTCTCCTGACTGCAACGTGCGCGAGTCGGCCGTCTTGAAATAAAGCGCGCCGGCCTCGCCGCCGCGGCAAAGGATCTGGTAAGTGATTTGGCCCACCGGGTCCGAGCGACCGGTTACGGCGCGAGCCTGGACGGCGGGGAAATGCGGTGCGAGGGGGATCAACCCACTCGCAAAAGTGGAAATCGAAAGTGCCAGGGTCATGGTCAAAGTTCGCATCACTTACTCCTATCGCCAACTGCCAATAATTCGCTTCAAACCGTTGAAATCCTGAATTTCAAATCCGGGCCTGGTTGGCCCGGTCCAGTCGATACAACTCCCGGTGCGTCCGCGAGGCTCGCGAAACGAAAAATCAGAGTGAAATAATACGCGCGCCGAACTCATAGCTCCTACGATTCGGCGAAGTGGGCCTCACTTGCCAGAGAAGCGATCCGCTAAATTAGTCAACGACGGCTCGACGTCGTTCCAAATTAGCGCTAACGCGCCGCTATATTTATCGTGGCCCCGACGGCAGCGGGCGATACTCCACCACGAAATCAACGGTGGCGCGTGAATCGGCGTCGGTTAAAGTAACGCCCTGGCCGCCCACCGGGACACGTTGATAACCGGCTGGTGGTTTGGGGTTGCCGCTTCCGTACCATGCGCCCTGGGTGAGTTTTTGATTTAGCGCAGCGCTGGCATACGGGCCCAATATGGCTTGAACGGTAATAACTTTTCCGTGGGGGAAGTCCTGATTCTTGTCGGGCAGCGTATAGTTGCAGACGTAATAACCGTTCACCTGCGCGGGTGCGGCGTCCGTGCCAAAATAGCCCACGCTTCGGGCTGTTCCCAAAGTTCCCGGCGCGCCTTCTTGAACCGTCGCGTTCACCCGAAATGCGGTGCAGTTGAGCTCTTTAGCTTGCGTTACGCCACCGTCGATCGATGGAAAGCCGTATTCGATCTTCCAACTGATCTTGCCAAAAATGCCCGGATTAAATTGCGTTCGGGGACGCTGGCGAACCCGATCGGTCGGGCTTCTGACGGGCGGTGTTGGCGAGGTTGCCGGTGGATTCATCGCGTGTGCGGTTGGTTCCTTTGGCCCCAACCCAAATGCGCAACCGATACTAATTGCCAAAATCAACGTGCCCAGTGCCACCGTCTTGCTCGTGAATTTATCCATTTGCCAACCTCGTTCTGTCTGCCATTATTAATAGAGCCGAAATGTAGCATGAGCTAGGTGATAACCATAGGGTTTTCGCGCCGGTCCGAAACAACGGGGCGCAATTAATCGTGCGAGTTGTATATTTATCCAAATCGGGGAGCAGTCCGGCATTAGGCAATTAAAACCTTGCTTAGCGTCGTAGACGCCTACAGAAAATAGCCAGATGTGAAACGTCTGGTAAGTCGCAATTGTGTTCCCGCGCACTGAAGGTGCGCCAGATCAACGTGGCGCACCTTCAGTGTGCTCGAAACCCCGACCCCTAATCCCCGACCCCTAATCCCCGACCCCGCCGCTTCGGCCCTCCATCTGGCTATTTTCTTACGGCGCCTTCAGCGCAAGGAAGGCAGCTCCAGTGGCGAATGTAACTCGCACTTTTAATTACACCCGTCCCGATCTGGACCACGGTTAATTCCTTGCATATCCAGACGGCAGTTACTATGCTTGCCTTATTGCGAGTTAATCTGCCACCTAATTTGTGCTTGGTCGTATTCAATTTGCTCTTCGTCAGATCGACGCTGAACCTGAAAGAAGGTGCTAGTCAAATGCTTACCCTCCAGATATCATCCCGAACTCCGATCGCGTCTGATCGGGCATCGACTATCGTTTTCCGGATTGCGTTCATGCTCACGCTTTGCTCGACCGCACTGGTTAGCGCGCTGGGCCAATGCGTCAAGCCGGGCTTTGTCGATCAGAAGCGCACGCTTGGTCCCGCGGGATCTCCCTTACCGAGTTCGGTGGCTGACGTAAATGGTGACGGCAAGCAGGATCTCGCAAGCTTTCAAGCGCCGGACAAGCTCCTGATCGCTATGGGGATCGGAGGCGGTAATTTTGGACCATCCACCACCTACGTGATCGGTAGCAATCGTTCGAAACCGTTTTGGGGCGATCTGAACGGTGACGGTAAACCGGAAATGCTGCTCACCAACTTCGCTCAACTCGATGTGTGGATGAATGATGGTCAGGGCGTGTTCAGTTTGGTCAACAGTTTTATCCAGGCGGGAACGATAACAGGTTTCGCCGATTTTAACGGGGATGGTAAAGGCGACCTGCTATTAAATGTACTTGGGGGCCCTAATCCCTCGCAATTCGCAATCCGATTTGGAACCGGTACCGGCGGCTTTGGAAATGCCATGACCTATTTCGGTTTTGGACCAAATAACGGCGACTTGGTCTCCTTGGTCGGGGATTTCAACGGTGACGGAAAGCCGGATGTGGCGGCCAGCCTGAACCGTGAAAACACTGCGATCAGGATCTATCTGAATGATGGTTCGGGTTCGCTGTTACTTCCTCCGTCCAACGGGATCACGGCCACGCAGTTGCTGGCGGTCGTCGACCTGGACGGTGATGGGAAGTCTGAGGTGATCGGCTCGCTATATCAGGCCAATCGCGTATTGGTGGCAAAGAATACCGGCGTGAACACCTACGCTAGCCAACTCTACACCACGGTCGGTTATCCGGGTGACGCTCAGGTGATCGATTTTGACGGTGATGGAAAGCGTGATCTGATCCTCAATTACTACCTCTTGGGATTCTCAGACCAACAATACCCTGGTCAGGGTGTCATGCTCGGCGATGGTCTGGGTGGTTTTACGGGTTTTGAAATTTCCAAACCGCGTTTCGATCTAGCGGCGGATCTTAACAACGACGGCAAGACCGATTTCATCTCCTTCGGTACGGTGGATCTGACCTACGAAGTGGCAGTGATCACCCGGCAGTCGACTTGCAGTGGGCCGGGCGATCCCTGGAAGATCGACTTTACAGGTGATGGCAGATCTGAATTTGCGGTCTTTCACCCGTCGACGGGATTTTGGAGCGGCTTCGATTCCCCTGCCTATGGTTCATTTAGCGGTCAGTTGGGAGCGATCGGCGACGTTCCGGCGCCAGGTGATTTCGACGGGGACGGTAAGACCGATATAGGAATTTTTCGCCCCAGTAACGGAGTTTGGAATGTGCTAAGAAGTTCCGACCACACTATTTACAGTGTGGCTTTTGGTCAAACGGGAGACAAGCCGGTTCCGGGGGATTTTGATGGAGATGGCCGGACCGACATCGCGGTCTATCGTCCGAGCAACGGGGGTTGGTATATGATCCGCAGCGGGACCAACACGTTCCTGGGGGTAGCGTTTGGCCTCAGCGCCGATGTACCGGTACCGGCTGATCTTGATGGGGATCGCAAGGTGGATATAACGGTATTTAGACCCGCGGACGGCGTCTGGTACTCGCTTTATAGTGCGACTAATTCGTTTGTTGCACAGCCGTGGGGCAGTAATGGCGATCGCGCGGTTGCGGCCGATTATGACGGCGACGGTAAAGCTGACATTGCCGTATTCCGTCCGTCCAATGGGGTTTGGTACATTTTGCGCAGTTACAATTCCAGTATGTTAGCGGTGCAGTGGGGCGCGGCTGGTGATGTTCCAGTTCCGGGATTTACCGGGGGGGCGTTTACACCGCGGATCGGGGCCGTTCCGATGGTTTGGCGGCCAAGCAACAATCGGTTCTATTGGCCGCCCACGGCGTTCGAATCGGTAATATTTGCAGCCGGTGACGTTCCCGTGTCGTCTCCCTACGTCGTTGAGTAAGACTGAAACTACGGTGGTTTAGTTTCAGATACATCGGCAAAGAGCCTGTACGAAGCCCCGAGCTTCATACGGGTTTTTTCTTGATACAAGGCCATAACCCGGTCTCCCAGTTGAATGTGTCCCCCGTTGAATGGGTCGCTTTCAATGACCCCCAGTGTTAGAATATTGATTCCCCCGTCGGTAAATTGAAACTGAATCCGCTAGCGCTTCCCGACCAACCTAAGGAGTATTAACGATGTTCGAGTGTAAACCCACCGCTGTCTCCCAATTTCTATTTTGCATTTTTGTTACGTTTGCTTTTGGCGTCGTGTCGGGCTCGGGCCAGTGTCTGAAGCCAGGCCTCAACAGTGCGAAATTCATATTCCTTCCCTTTCAGAGTCACGAATTGAGCACGGCTGATGCTAACAGCGATGGAAAGCCGGATCTCACCTATCAGGTCACGGGTTCGGACAAGCTTTCGATCCGTTTTGGAGACGGAACCGGTGGATTTGGCGCACCGAATACTTATACGGTTGGCTCTGCCCAGTCGATCAACAATTTCCGGGTGATATTTGCCGATCTGACCGGGGATGGCAAGCCGGAAATGCTCATCGATAACCAAAGCACGATTGCCGTCTGGCTGAACAATGGAACCGGTAGTTTTGCCTTTTCCAATTCAAAGAACCATCAGAGTTTTCTGTCCGCCGTCGTCGATCTCAACGGCGACGGAAAAGGTGATTTTGTCTCGATCCTTTCTTCTATCCCGGGCGGCAGTTCCACTTCATTTCGTGTCGAATTTGGTAACGGCTCGGGTGGATTTGCTGCGCCGGTCGACTATTTTACTCCCGGCAACGGGCTAGGTTATTACCTCTTCGTTGGGGATTTTGACGCCAACGGCAGGCCTGATGTGGTCGTCGGCCGAACCGACCCAGGGATAACTCCTAAACTCTTCATTAATGACGGTTCCGGTGGACTCGTGGAAGTTTCGGCTCCATCGATTCCCGCGATGACCGTGACCGGTGTGGCGGATCTAAACAACGACGGTAAGTCGGATCTGTTCGGCCAAGCCCAGAACGGCACGAGTAATTTCTTGGTCCTGATAAACAACGGAGCGAATGTTTACACTACAAAGTCATACGCCGGCTTCAATATGGCCGGTTCGGAACCGCACCAAGTGGTTGATTTCGATGGAAACGGCACCAAAGACATTGCCGTTCATATATTCTCCTCTCAGGGGGCCAGCAACGATCTACTTCTAAACGACGGGAATGGCAACCTAACTCGCTTCGTATTTCTGAAACCTGACTTGGGCGAATTGAATGGCGACTTTAACTTAGATGGAAAGACCGATTTCATTTCGCTGGCTAACAATGTTCTAACAGAAGAAGTGGTAGCTACGGTGAGGACCCCAACCTGCGCGCGGAGGGGTGACCCGATCAAGGTCGATTACAACGGTGATGGTTTTTCGGAGTATGCCGTTTGGCGACCATCAACTTCAACCTGGTTCATGCGAACGGTGTTAGGTGGTACTAATTCTTCGGTTCAGTTCGGAACCAGCGGTGACGTGCCAGTGCCCGGCGATTTCGATGGCGATGGCATTACCGACTTCGCGATCTTCCGTCCGTCGCTCGGCGATTGGTGGATCCTGCGGAGTTCGGACCAAACGGTTTTTAGCCTTCATTTTGGGGCGACGGGAGACAAACCTACGCCGGGTGATTATGACGGCGACGGCATTTCGGATATCGCGGTCTATCGTCCCAGCAATGGCGGTTGGTATTA